>CAMYSW010000126.1:0-7150 GCA_947297425.1 uncultured Porphyromonadaceae bacterium | reverse complement strand
GCCGTAGACTGTTTGATAAGATATATTCATTTACATCAGTAAGCAATCATCGGTCAGAGCGTGTGATGCAGAAAATAGGTATGGAGCATCAAGGTTTCTTCCGACACCCATCATTGCCTGACGGCCATAGGCTAAAAGAACATACATTTTACAAATTGGAACTATGCCATACATATCAATAGAAAGCGGACGGCTGACCACTGAACTGAAGAAACAACTTATAGAGCGGTTGACAGCAACAGCCTCCGAGATAACCCATATCCCAGAGCGGTTTTTCACAGTCACAATCAAGGAATTGCCGGATGAGAACTTTGGAATATGCGGCAAGTCCATAGACGAGATAAAACGAAATTACAACCGATGACAAAGGCGAAAAAATTAAAAATATGTGATTGGTTGCTGCTTGTGGTGATTGTTGTATTGCTTGCCTCAAGCATACAGCTTGAAGCGACAGGAAGTCGTGCCGTTATTGGGGTGTGGTTACATATAATCATCGGATGTCTGTTCTTTGCAAGTATCATCTGGCACCTGTATCTGCATTTTGGCTGGAAATCGTGGTTACAGAAGTTTCGTAAGCAGAAATCACCGGCAACAAGATGGCTAGCAATTTTTGCACTGCTGACAATCATTAGTGCTCTCTTAGTTTTCTTTCATTGGGTCGGTTCGTATATTCATTCTCCAATCGGGGGACTTCATGGTAAAATAGGATTTATATTTATTGCCATTGCAATTGGACACACTGTAAAACGAATCAAGTTTTTCAAAACTATGCGATAAAATCGCATTAGTTTTGAAATTATCAAATAAAGAGAGTTCTTTGACATTTTGATTTGAAATTGATTCATAATCTTGATGCTTCTGAACAACAAGACTAATAAATCAATTTCAAATCAAAAAATCAATGTACTTTTGTATTTGGTAAATACTAATGTTTTAATAATAGTGGTTTAATTTTTATCGCATTACTACTATTTCTCAATAAAGAGATGATAGTCGTTGGCTCGACATATTGGAATATGGTGTATGGACGTGAAGTTGACGACGTCCTCAAAGATGATGAGGGAATTGCCAATATGCGCAACCTCGGACGGAATATGTATTCAATGCTGTTTAAATTAAATTCGTGATATCATGCCATATTTCTCAATTCAATCGAAAACATATAATTAACCATACAAAAAGAAAAATTTTATGAAACTACAGATTAAATCATTTGTTGCTATCGCAATTTTATCGGCAGTAATCGCAACAGGGTGTTCCGGTAATAAAAAGAACAGTGCCGATGTCGCAGAAAGCTCAACTTTGGAAACAATGGCGGATGCAGACATTCGGGGACAATGGTATATAGAAAACATTGTCTTCAATGATTCGAATTATGTGCGCCCAGACGAAACTATACACAGTCTCCGCCAATATATAATTTTTGAAGACAGCACATATTTCATCCAGACAAATTGCAACACAATCTCGGGGGCTTACACTATCAAAGGTGATTCAATCACTCTTGGCGACGGGGCAATGACCGAAATGGCTTGCGATGACATGGCGGTCGAAGATGCTTTGCGCAGGATTCTCCCCGACATTTCTACAATAGACGTTCAAAACGATTCGGTAGTCAGATTGAATGGCGCCACATCGGTGGAATGTATCTTGCTTCGTAAAGCGACCGATATAAAATGATGCCCCCAATATGGTATTTGTGATATTTTGCCATATATATCAATAGAAAGCGGAGTTTTGACCTCCAGGCCAAAAAGAGAGGGCTTATCGAACGTCTGACAGCAACAGCCTCCGAGATAACCTATATCCCAGAGAGGTTCTTCACCGTCACTATCAAGGAATTGTCTAACGATAACTTTGGTGTCAGCGGCAAGTCAATCGACGAGATTAAACGCAATTACAAACCATGAGCTTGACATTACGTCCATATCAACCTTCAGATGCAGCGGTGATTACATCGTGGCTTAAAAGTGAATACCTTATGCGACAATGGTGCGCTGACCGATATGAGCGTTATCCCGTTACATCCGAAGATATGAACGCATATTATAGCAAGTATATTGACGGACAAAATTCTCTTGCATTGACTTTGGTTGACGGTGAAGAGATAGTTGGATATATCACCTTGCGCATACTAGAGGGTAATCCATCGGAGCGTCGTCTCGGATTTGTCATTGTCGATGATTCAAAGCGTGGCAGGGGATTGGGGAAAACTCTTGTCAGTTTGGCCGTTAATTATGCCTTTGAGAAACTTGGCGCATCAAAAATATCGTTAGCCGTATTCAAAAACAATCCTGTGGCTATTCATTGCTATGAAGCAGCCGGATTCACTCGTGTCGTCAAGAATGTAATAGAGTGCTACAAGTGTTTGGGCGATACATGGGAGTGTATTGAAATGGAATTAAATCGGATGCAGTGAAAAAATCCCTCTATGATATGACATTGGAAGAATTGTGGCAACTCTTTCCGATAGTCCTTAGTCCGCATCAGTCTGAATGGGAAGAATGGGCAAAAGAAGAAATTGGGTTGTTGTCAAAATTACTTTCGATATATTCTCCAATCGTCAACCATATTGGTAGCACGGCTATTCCCGGTATTCAGGCAAAACCGATTATTGATATTCTTGTTGAAATTTCTCCCTATATAGATTGGCAACGCGTTCGGGTCGAAATGGAAACGGCCGGCTATATCTTCATGTCATCATCCGAAAATCGTATGAGTTTCAACAAAGGATACACCATTGAGGGCTATGCCAAAAGGGTGTTTCATATCCATTTCCATACTGTCGGTGAACATGATGAGATACTTTTTCGAGATTACCTCTTGAGCCATCCGGTGGTGGCTCAAGAGTACGAAGAGTTGAAACTTAGTCTCGTGTCTAAATATCAAAATGACAGAGACGGTTATACGGAGGCAAAATCAGAATTCGTAAAAAGTATAGTAGAATACGCTTTGAAACAATGAATAAACGAATCTATCCCCGCAGTGGTGATACTCAGATAGTATATCTCAAATCAGTGATAAGCCGTCAGAATATTGAAGTCGGATATTTCACCATTTCCGGTGAAAGAGATACGCAAACGATTCTCGCGGGATATTATAGCCCGGTTGCAAAAACTCCAATGGTGGAACCGGGATACAGATAAAATCCGTAATTCCATCAGTGCGATTGAAGCCGGGGACATAGATTCATTAGAGAATCATTCTACATATAAAGCCTACCCGAAACGAGGAGGCTGAAAGACGGGATAGGAGTCTGTCACAGATGCCATATCCTGTCGCGGTGGGCTTTCAATTCCTTCTCAGGGAATGATGCGATAGCCTTGTCAAATTCAGCGAGGAGTGCCGCTTTGTCATTCGGCAAAGCACCGGTTATCGGTACAGTGTTAGAAACGTGATGTCCGAGTAAGTTGGTTTTTATTGCAAGCCGTTCGATGAGAGTCCGCATCTCCACAAGACGTTCAATCTCGGGTTCTTCCTCATACGTTCCGTCAATCACTTCCTGATATAGTTGCGATTCCGGGAATGTCGTTAACGATACGATATTGATGATGCAGGGATGAAGCCGGTTCAACACTTCAGCGGTCGCAGTTGCACTTGCCACACCGTTGCCTTTTCCTCCAAGTCCATTGAGATAAAAGACATTGTAGCGGATTCCAGCTTCATCGAGTTTTGACAATTGTTCAAGAATGTCGGAGGCTCGGTAACCTTTGTTCATCCGGTCAAGTGTCGGATCATGGGCTGTCTCAATGCCGATATTGATGCTGTCGAGTTTAAGGTGGTGAAGATTTTTCAATTCCTCCACGGATTTTGGTGTTATGTCTGTCACGCGGGCAAACATTCCGAAGGAGACCATGTGGGGCAGATACTTACGGAGCGACAATGCCACATCCATCAGTTTGTTGTAGCTCAATGCGAACGGATTAGCACCGGTGAGATAAACCCGTCTGGCGCGTGGCTGCCATTGGCGTATTACTTTCAAATCCTCCTCGATCTCCGACAGGGGCGACATGCGGAACGGTGTACCGTGGTAGAGACTGCAAAACTTGCATTTGTGCCATGTGCAACCGGAGGTTAATTGTAAGAGTTGTGAGGTGGCTTCGTATGGCGGTCGCCATACCTGACCTGTGAAATGGAGTTGCGGATATATCATATCTCGATTACTTTAGTTATCTTTGTGGTGAGTCCGAGTGTTTCGCACAGTGTATCGGTTTTGCCGCCCTGCACTCTCGGCTTACTCGCGAATATTTAATTTGTGATGCAAAATTAGGTGAGTGTAAGCGGTAAAGCAATAACTTACCGATTGGTTTGACACTTACCGAAAAGTTGGTTTTGCACAAAACCAATAAGTTCCGACATCGAGAAAATGGCAAAAAAACTGGACTATGAATATTGCAGGGCCGCTCCCGTGCTTGAATGGATGGGCAACAAGTGGGCTTTGGTGGTGCTTCTGAAAGTTTCGGAGAATGAGCCTGTGCGGTTCAATGAACTTTACCGGACAATACCGACCATATCAGAGAAAGTCCTCTCGCAAGTCTTGCGCCAGTTATACACCGATGGTATTCTTGACCGTCAGCTCTATCCAGATGTACCACCGCGGGTTGAATATTCGGTTTCGGAGTTCGGCAAGACGCTGTTGCCGCTTGTCCAGAGCCTTATCAATTGGGGATGCGAAAATTTCGATAAGATAATGAAGAACCGACAACGCATCAATAACGATAAGATGGACTGATCATGAGCAATCCGATGATGACTATTATAAAGCCATGTTTAGAGTTGCGTAAATTTGTTCGTTATTACTGGGTGTTGGAAAGTAATGAGCATTTCAATATCCTGACTTTCCCAATCGGCTGCCATCAAATCATTATCCATAGACGATCTCCATTGTTTGTACCTGAGTTATCTTCGTCTCAAGATAGGTTTACGATCAGCGGTCAGGTGAATTCTCCGGCCAATATATCTTCTGACAGTGATATTGAAATGATTGCCCGTTATATCTACACTGGTCTGCAAGGTGGTTCGATAATGAAGGGCTGGATGCGTGACGAGAATACCATGATAACTTGCTGTAACGACGGCACCATCCTTGTAATTTTTAAGATAGAACGTATCGACTATGATTGAGACATTGATAATCAGAACAGAACGACTATGTGATTTTGATGAAATCCGAACAGTTGTGAAGACAGCGTTTGCCGGAGCGGAGCATACCGATGGGGATGAGCACAATCTGGTTGATAGATTGCGTTGTACAAAAGAATATATCCCCGAACTTTCTTTTGTAGCTGAAACCAACGGAAAAATTGTAGGATATGCAATGTTCTCACAAATAAATATCGGGAGGAGCAAAGCAATTGCACTGGCTCCATTGGCCGTGCTTCCCGGTTTTCAGAACCACGGAATCGGTCGAGCACTGATAGAGGCCGGACATCGAAAAGCGAAAGAGGGAGCCTATTATTGCTCGGTCGTACTCGGGTCTCCTGAGTATTATTCCAAGAGTGGTTATCTACCATCATTACTATTTGAGATTGAAGCACCGTTTGAGGTACCGACACAGTTCTATATGGTCTTTCCGTTCAAACCCGAATTACCACATGGAACCGTCAGATATTCACATGCATTTGGAATGTAGTTTTGAAATATCGTAAAATACTTGTTGTCTGATTCATTGTCCGGCTCTCGCTTGGCTTTCGTGTTTGCGCTCTTTCGCTTCGACACCATCCGCGCCTCGTCCCTGTTGGGCTGATCTGTTAATTTGAGATCCGTTGTCGAAGAAATTTATTGCACGCTCTTGAAAACTATTGCACGTTGCTGAAAGGATGTCGTGCGTATATTCCGATCAATCGCATTTCATCCTCGAGTTCCGGCAGTTCAGCGGAATTACCCCCTCACAAATATTCGCTCCTTATTCCGACCTATTCATCACTCCGGTATAATTGCCGTTTTACACTATCATGAGGAAATTTGGGTAGTGGTTCTCTGATAATGGTCTGTTACAGTGGGTTATTCAATTTTGAAATAATCGAAATCAGCGTATCCGTCAGACGGGACTACGTTGGGAGAGGAGGCGAATATTCCGACTTTCGCTCCGATCCATGTGCCGGATCTGACAGGACACGGCCCACCCAGGAAATGATAATCATTCCCGTCGAGACTATATAGATATTGGCATGTGGCGTCACTGTTTATTTGGGCTTTGAGCCAAATATTATCGGCCGTTACTTCTGTGAAGGCTGTCTCAACTGGAGTTACGGCTAATTTGTCGTTCTTCCCCGTTACTACTGATATACGGTTGTTGTTTTTCCCTTTTATCAATGCTATATAGGAATACTCGTTGCCCATTATTATAAGCCCGGCACGCTCTCCGATCGTTGAAAACTGTGTGGCGACACTTGTTGTAGCTGAAAATGATGGAGCCGGAAGTTTTTGTAACAAAAGATTGCCTGCATAATACAGATTGCCATATTCGGTAGGACATGAAATCGTTTTTAAACGGATATGTCCGGGATGTGCGGATAAAGAGAACCACGATGGATCAGGATTGGCATGCCACTGCCACTGAAGTCCGAGTTGTTCGGAACTGAATTCATCCGATGTCTGAATTGTGACTGACGGACAAAATGAATCACCGACATCCGGTTTGCGATAGCCCAAAACAGGTTCGCCTATGCCGTCATTGTCGGTATCTTCGCCTATCATTATCCATCCGTCGTCAGTCCATCGAGCCGGCTCGAGATTTATGATACGTCCCCACGGACCTTTTGACTGAAAGTGCACAAACCACCATTCTCCGGTCTGTGTCTCTACAAGTCCGCCCTGATGCGGACCGTTTATTCCGTTTTCTCCGGTATGTAATACGACCTTAGCTTCATAAGGGCCATATATGTTACGCGATCGCAATACCGTCTGCCAACCGTTTGACACCCCTCCGGCCGGAGCGAATATATAGTACCATCCGTCGCGTTTGTCCATTTTCATCCCTTCAAGTACAGGATTGGCTTTCGCGTCGTGATAGACCGTCACCCCGTTGTCAAGAAGCCGCGTCCCGTCGGCCGACATCTTATGAATGATGGCAGGCCCTCCCCGGTGTATCGAATGCACAAGATAAGCCTGTCCGTCCTCATCCCAAAAGGCACACGGATCTTCCCAT
>CAMYSW010000125.1:0-7154 GCA_947297425.1 uncultured Porphyromonadaceae bacterium | reverse complement strand
TTTCACTGCCGACCGACATTCACACCGTTGCTCGCTTCGTTTTCATGCCCATACTCCGATTGAATCTATAAGTTGTTTCCCTTTGTTTATCTCACCCTTCCTGAGATAGGCAAGAGCAAGATATGCCATATTCTCTGTATTCTTTCCTGACGGAATGACATTATCTTTTAAGACATTTATTGCTTGTTTAAAATTATCTTCCCGGATATAAGCATTTCCCAATAATAAATTAATTTCATAGTTCAACCAATTATCATTATCTCTATGTATCTTATTGACAGTCATAATACAGGAATCGCTAAAATCTACGTTATTATATGCCGTAGCTAAATCCAATAACGCATAATCAATGTAACGTCTTTTTCCAGTCTTTTCCAAACAAGCTAAAGCAATTTTTGAAAAAGCGAGTGATTCATAACCATCATAATTCTTTATAAATATGTCTGCTATTTTGGATGCAGCCATTCCTTGCCAGTAATAGTCTTTGGTCTCTTCTCCAAGGTCGTAAGCTTTAAGGAGCGATTTTATTGCATTATCATAATTGCCTGCATTTATATTGACGAGACCATGATAATACTCACTTTTCATCAGATGATATTTATCTGATGAGTCTTCATAATAGTTTTTAGCGATGGAAATCAAGGAATCGTTGGTGACATCAACTAAAGTTTTGTCTAAAGCCTGCGACTTTATCAAAGCGTATAACGCTTTTGATTCATTATCCTTATATTCTTCCGGGTTTATCGAATCAAGCAAGGTCAACACTTTTTCAGGAACGGAATCATTTAATCCCTCTATTGATAGAAGATATTTCGTATCTGTAGATTGAGATTGGCAAGAAGACAGGATTAATGCACTAAATCCCAATATTAACATTATATGAATTACATGCTTTAATGATTCAGAATATGACATAAGAATGCCCATTATTTGCGTTGTTTTGCGCAAAGATACGCAAAAATGATGACATAGACGCATAGATTCTGATTTTGCTGCCAACTTCAAGCCAACCGGCTTATAAAAACTCCAACCACCCACAACCATGTAACAACCATATTAAGATGCAAAACCGTTTGAGTGTATATCTAAAAGTGGTTGTTACGCGGTTGTGAATGGTTGGAGAATAGGGTTGGTTTGGATAGAGAGGTGAACGGGGATTCAAGAGCGGAATCCGATGGAAAAGAATATAAAAATAAAAGGGTGATAACCTCAGCGGTCGCACCCTTTATAAGTTTCTACAGGTAAAAAATCTTAAGGTAAAAAAAGATTGTTTTAGGTCACTGCAAAGTTAGCCATTTTATATTCTTCCACCAAAGATTTTTTAGCAAAATGTTACAAACGTGTTGTAGAACATATAATTTTTGGAATATTTGCCTAATTTGTATTAAAAATCCTATGAACTTTTTTTACAAACGAAATTTCTTTAATACAAATCTATTTCCATCCCACATGCCATAACTGAATTTGGAAATCCATTCTCCCAATACCACAATATCACAATTGCCGGATATCGGGAACTCTTCAAGCAAATGAAGATGCCCGAAAACGAAGTAGTTTATCTCCGGATGATCTTTCAGATACTCCTTGCTGAACGAGGTTATATTGTTCATCATCCGCTCGGCATCGCTCTGTGAAGGTCCCTCAACCTTTCGGCTATGACGACTCCAATTGTAAGCAAAAGGAACAGTCCAGCGTGGATGAATGGCTGAAAATGCTTTCTGGCACATCTTGTTGCGAAACAATTTGCGCAACACTTTGAAGGCAGGTTTGAGTTTGCCGATACCGTCGCCATGCGTCATGAAGAAATATTTGCCATCGATATTCTCTACAAGAGAGCCATCCACAACCTCAACTCCCAATTCCTTAGGAAGGTAATCATAAATCCATATATCATGATTACCTATGAACCATACTACCCTTACTCCCCTGTCTACCAATTCGGCAAGCTTACCGAAAAAGCGCACAAAACCCCTCGGCACTACATATCTGTATTCATACCAATAATCAAGGATGTCGCCAAGAAGATAAATAACTTCGGCGTCATCCTTGATTGTGTCAAGGAAAGAGACAACTCTCTTTTCGGCTGCACGGGAATCCTGAAAATATGGAGCTCCAAGATGGAGATCACTCAGAAAATATGCTTTCATAAAAATCCGAGTTCAAGCTTTGCCTCCTCGGTCATCATGTCGTTATTCCATTCCGGTTCAAAAACCAAACGCAAATCAACCTTCTCAGGTCCTTCTATACTCACTAACTTCTGGCGGACATCCTCCATAATGAAATCCGCTGCCGGACAGGAAGGAGCCGTTAGCGTCATGTCAACATGAAGAGTCTTGTCGGTTGGATCATATTCAATCCGATAAATAAGACCAAGATCATACACGTTAACAGGAATCTCGGGATCGTAAACTGTCTTGAGCAATTCAACAGCCCTCTCTGTGATGCGCAATTCTTCGTCTGTCTGCACATGGGGAGCTACATTCAGATTCTCTTTCTCTTCATTTTCCATATTATTCTTGATAATTTGGAATGTGCTTAAAAAAGAACAGCAACATTAACCTGCCAGCCACGGGCACGGGCACTGAAATTGTCAAGTTTCAGCGTGCGGCAATCATATGATATACCCCAATAATAACCGGCGGAAAGCTGATAACGTTCAAAAAATTCACCTCCGATGCCGCATTGAAGTCCGAATGAACCTGCAGGATGCTCTATTATCGGAAGATCAGAGGTTGAAAGATTGAAATTAAACACCGGTCCTCCATATACGAACGGAGCCGCATAATGCTCGAACCCGTTCATACGAGTCCATTTGAACCGGAGGTTCAAAGGAATCTGGAGAGTATGAAACCACAGATTCTCTTTCCCATAACCCTCTGAACTCCATATATATTGCTGTCCAAAATTCACATTGGAGCCATGCATGCTATATTTAATAGCCATATCTACACCAAAACCGATACCCGGAATCATCACTTCTCCCATAATACCGACATTCGGACCGACAAGAAGCTTATTTTCAACAAGATCCTGTTTCCAATATAACTCGGAAATATTTATACCGGCTGTTGGTCCCCAACGAAATTCTGCGGATGCACCCAAAGTAACAAGCGCCAACAGCAGAGTAATCAAGAATTTTCTCATCTTTAAAACAGATATGCAGCGGTAATAGTCCAATAGTTATTTTTAACCTTAATATTACCGATGTTCAGATTATCGTCAATAATAGGGATCCTTTTAGCCACGTTGTTCATACCGAATGTATATCCTCCGCTAACCTGAAGATGCTTGAAAAGCTCAACACCTACACCTATATTCCAACCCATCTGCACGGTTTTGGTCTGAAGATCCTTGAACGTGCTCTTGTCAAGTTTGAGTGCCATTGTCGGACCGGTGTACAACATAGGGCTGAGGAACGAAGAAACTACAGGTAGTTTGAATTTATATTTAAGATTCAATGGAATCTCAAGGAAGTTTTTGCCTACCGTCCCTTCTGCCGGTCCTTCATTTATCTCATTATTCATATGAGTATACATCACGGAAAGATCGAATCCGAGACCAAGAACAGGGGCAATAAACTCAGTCATGACACCTGCCGTGAAGCCACACTGGTTGTCGGAAGATATGTTTTTCTCTATTTCAGTAAGATGCAGCTTATTGATATTGAGACCGGCTTTTACACCAAACCTAAATTCTGCATTTGCCTGACCGCACGCAAAAATCGCCAACATGGCGACTATAATCAGATGTTTAACATTTTTCATAAGTGAAATTTATTTATTAAGTAAGTAATAAAAATTAACTGATATATGTAAGTAATGAAATCTTGCACTATAAAAACTTGTTCTTTTTGGCTGTTTTTACCTTGTAATTCAGTCGCATATGCCTATATGATCCTTCATTACGCGGCTAAAACATCTCTAAAATAACAGCGTTTTATATGTGCATTAATTTTTTATTACTTACTTATTAGCGTGCAAATTTAACAAAATAATCTCACAATAAGTTGTGTTTTAACATGAATTTGCAAAAAAACGTTTCTGTTAAGTGGGTATTATATTAACTTTGCATTATGTTTGCTGAAATAATATTGCCCCTCCCCCTCTATTCCACGTTTACCTACGCTATTCCGGAAGAGATGGAGCGTGATCTTCAAAAGGGATCGCGTGTGCTCGTGCAATTCGGCAAAAAGAAATATTACACCGGCATCGTGGAGCATATCCATTCCCTGGCACCCGAGGGATATGACGTGAAGGAGATCATGGCGCTCCTTGACCCGGCTCCAATAGTGAGGTATCCTCAATTAAAGCTATGGCACTGGATTGCCGAGTATTATCTTTGCTCGCCGGGCGAGGTATACAAAGCTGCCGTCCCGACAGGACTCAAACCGGAAAGCGAAACGTATATAAGTCTCAACAATGATTTTGAGATGCCGGAAGGATTCAAGCTCACCGAAAACCAAGCCATGATCATCCAGACACTTCAAGAAAAGAAACGTCTGAAAATATCTGAAATCGAATCCTCAACCGGAATAAAGAATACGGCAAGGGTTGTCAACGGATTGATGGAAAACGGCATTGTCGAGATTGACGAACGGATAGTTGAGAAATACCGTCCGAAAAAAATGACATTCGTAGAGCTGACCATTGCCCGGAACGATAATGACCGCCTCCACGATTTTTTTGACCTGACATCCCGCTCCCGCCAGCAGGAAAAGGCTCTTATCGCTTATCTTGACCTTTCGGGATGGATGCGACACAAAGAAACATTGCAAGATGTCACAAGAGACAAACTGCTCGAAGTTTCCGGGGTTTCTCCTGCAGTGCTGAGAGGGTTGACAGACAAAGGTATCTTAAGGACCGTAAAAAAGACCTTAAGCCGCTTTAATTTGACACCATCATCCCACAAGCCCACCCTTTCCCCTCTTTCGGATATCCAGGCAAAGGCTCTCGAAAAGCTCAAAGAGTCTTTCAGGGATCATCGGGTATCACTCCTGCATGGCGTGACAGGATCCGGAAAAACGGAGATTTATACACACCTGATTTCATCGGCACTCTCCACCGGCAACCAGGTGCTGTATCTCGTTCCGGAAATCTCCTTGACCACTCAATTGACTGACCGTCTCAGAAAAGTATTCGGAAACACATTGCTGATATATCACTCCAAATTTTCGGATAATGAGCGGGTAGACGTATGGAAACGCCTTCTGACTTCCACGGAACCGCTCATCATTTTGGGTGTACGCTCTTCCGTATTCCTTCCGTTCGCCAGATTAGGGCTGGTCATAGTTGACGAAGAGCATGAAGCTTCATTCAAACAGTATGACCCGGCACCAAGATATAATGCACGCGACGCAGCCATAATGCTTGCCTCCATGCATGGCGCGAACACCCTGTTGGGCTCTGCGACACCTTCCGTAGAGACTTATTTCAAAGCCAATCAAGGGAAGTACGGATTAGTCAGACTTACGGAGCGGTTCGAAGGTTCCAGACTGCCGGATGTGGAAATTATCGACATGCGTGCGCAAAGGAAAAAGAAACTTAATAAAGGCATATTGTCTCAACCTCTACGGCTTGCCACAAAAGAGGCTCTGAGCGAGGGCGCACAGGCAATAATGTTTCAAAACAGGCGGGGATTCGCCCCGGTGGTGGTATGCCAACAATGTGGCTGGACTCCCAAATGTCACAACTGCGACGTGTCGTTGGTCTATCATAAAAATTCAGGACTGCTAAAATGTCACTACTGCGGATATTGTCAGCCGATACCTAAGTTATGTCCGGCATGCGGACAAAACTCTATTGAAGTATATGGATACGGAACGGAGCGCATCGCGGAAGAGATGCACCGGGAGTTTTCCGGTTACCGGGTGGCACGCATGGATCTTGACACAACCCGCAATAAAGACGCATACCAAGAGATAATAGAGGAATTTGCGAATCATGAAACCGATATACTTGTCGGGACACAGATGGTTTCCAAAGGGCTCGACTTTGAAAAAGTGAAAGTGGTGGGCGTAATAAACGCCGACACCCTGCTGAACTTCCCCGATTTCAGGAGCAGTGAAAGGGCATTCAATATGCTCGAGCAGGTTGCCGGAAGGGCGGGACGCCGCCAGGATATAGGTAAAGTGTTCATCCAGACCTCACAACCGGAAGCACAAGTGCTGACGCATGTTCGTGCCCACGATTATATCTCATACTATAATGAAGAGCTGGAGGAACGTCGCAAATACGCATATCCTCCATTCACCAGAATAATCAACATATACCTCAAAAATAAAGACGCTTCATCTGCCGACATGGGAGCCGTCATACTGACAAAGTCTTTACGGGAAATATTCGGAGACCGTGTCCTCGGTCCTGAGAAACCGTTTGTAAGCCGGGTAGCCCTGTGGTATATCCAATCGATAATGCTAAAAATAGAGGCAGGCGCTTCAATGAAAAAAGTAAAAGACATTTTACGCTCCGTTCACGCAAGAATAGCGAATCTACCGCAAATAAAATCATCGGTTATATACTACGATGTAGATCCCGTTTGATATTTTTTGCTAATTTTGCATAGTTCAAAAAAACGTGCCTACCCTTGGGGTTATGACACATTTTAAACAGTTTCTAAATCTAAACGATGACAGACACAGAAATAATCCACGACAGTTTTGACCGCCAACATCTATGGCATCCCTACACTTCCACTCATGATCCGCTGCCTACATATAAAGTGGATCACGCAAAAGGAGCGGTGATCACCCTTGCCGACGGCACAGAACTCATCGACGGCATGTCTTCCTGGTGGTGCGTGATTCACGGATACAACCATCCCGTGCTAAACGAAGCTGCAAGAATGCAGATCGAAAAGATGTCGCATGTAATGTTCGGGGGATTCACGCATCAACCCGCCATAGACTTGGGAAAACTCCTGCTCTCCATCCTGCCCCCGTCAATGAAACATATTTTTTATGCAGATTCGGGGTCAGTAGCTACGGAAGTGGCAATGAAGATGGCTGTGCAGGCATGCGACAATCCGAAGAAAACCAATTTCGCCACAATAAGGTCCGGTTACCACGGAGACACATGGAATGCAATGTCTGTCTGCGATCCGGTCACAGGCATGCACGGAGCATTCGGTCCGTCCCTGCCCATACGTCATTTCGCACC
>CAMYSW010000124.1:0-7187 GCA_947297425.1 uncultured Porphyromonadaceae bacterium | reverse complement strand
GTGAAAATTGTACGTTTCGTTTTAGAAAGTTGTACGTTTCGTTTTTGCGATTATATATTTACGGAGAATCTCCAATGGAATATCAAGCAAAGGAATGTTGCACATATTCTTCGTCTTTTGGCGAGGTTTGCGAATCCATAGGTTGCCGTTGGAGTCTTCTACGATATGTTCCGGTGCCAGTTGTTGCACGTCTATGAAGGCTAATCCAGTGAACGCTGCAAAGATAAAGACATCACGGACAATGGTGATACGCTCTAACGGAAATTCCTTGTGATAGATAGTGAGTAGTTCATCCATTGTCAAGAACTCACGGATAACCTCTTTCTCATGAAACTTGATGCCGATGAACGGGTCTTTGGTTATCCATTCGTTAGCAAGCGCAAGATTGGTTATCTTCTTCAAGCACTTCATGTAGCGGATAACCGTATTCTGCTGGCACTCCTTCTCCGTTTTGAGATAGAACTCAAAGGCACGTACCAGTTCTCCATTGACTTCTGACAACGGTAAATCCTCCTTGCCGTATTTCTGTTTGATAAGTTCAGCAAGATAACGCTTGCAACTCTCATAACGGCGGACGGTAATCAAGGCATAGTCCTTGCCGACAAGTTCACGGCATTGGTCGTTATGTTCTTGGATGGTTTGAATGAGTGTGCGGACAACTTCCGGTGCTTGGTCTTGTCCGAAGAACTTTTCCTGCAACAGGCGGGCAGTGATGAATTGTCCTTGTTCCTCTAGTTCATTGAAAGTCTGATGGAGTTTGATTCTTGCCTCCTCAATATAGGCGTTCAAGTCGCAGGATTTGCGGCTCTTGCCTTTGGCGCACTCCTTCGCCTGATTCCACAAGGCTGGTTCGATGCTCTTGCGGATATTGTTTTCCACTCGCACACCGTTCACGGTGATACGCATACATACGGAGGCTTCTCCGTTTTTCAGCAGTTTGGCTTTCTTGATAAAGAAAAGCACATTGAATGAGTTTCGTTTCATGTTCCTACAGTTTTTTCGTTGGATAAAAGTAGGAAACCATGCACGCTTTCGTGATACGCAAAACATTGCAAATCAGAGAGAAATAATCTTGTTCGGTGGAGATTCGCGCTCCACCTTTCTTGCTCCTCCTTTTGGAACACCACGGGCGGTAATATTCTGCCGTTTTTTGCGTTCCACCGGGAAACAAAAAATCCCGATTTCGTTTGGAAATCAGGATTTTACTGTCTTTTGCTTTTCTTCTAAGTGGTGCCACCAGCAATATAAATGTTAAATTATTATCAATCGGATTAAATTCAAATATATACTAATATACTGATATTAAGCCGAATTAAACAATTCTCAATTTAGGCGGATAGCGGCTGTTTTAGAAATTATAGTGACTATTATAGTGACTATTCAAGAAAAGTCACTAACTTTGCAGTGTCCGATTCATAAGGGAATCGAACCTTGGATTCTATGGCAAAATCTCTTTCCCGGTTCTTCATCCGCAAGCAGGACGAGAAGAACGAAATCGCAACTCTTTTCTTTAGGGTGCAGAACAAGAAACACAAAGTCGATACGCTCTTTTCCTCTCAGATACGTGTGAATGTTGCGGAGTGGAAAGAGGCTTTGTCGTGTCCTGAAAAATGGATGCGACATCAAAGGGCGAACTTCAATCTACACGACTCACTCAATAGGATTGAACTGGTAGTGAAGTCGGAAGTCGAGGGCATGTCTTTCGATAAGTCACATGTTGAGGCCGAAATCCTCTCTATCGCCAATCCGAAGAAAGCAGAAGCCATAATGAAAGCTAAGCGTGAAGAGGAGGAACGGCAACGCGAGGAAGAACGCATAAAGGAAGAGCAGGAGCGTCTGATAAAAGAGGGCATCGATGCTGAACGCGCCAAAATATGGAACTTCATAGACCGATTTTGCAATGAAATCAAGAGCGGTGCCAGGCTTAATGGTCATGATAGATATGCGCCCGGCACTGTGAAGGCATGGAATAGCTTTAGGAAGCTGTATGACTTGTTTGACAGAAAGCATCGCTACACATGGCATGATGTAGACCGTGCATTCGTCACCAAATTCCTGAATTTTATGGAGAAGAAAGATTATATGGTGACTGCGCAGAATAAATATCTGGTCGATCTCCGCGCAATCATCAGCTATGCCTATGCCGACGGAATACACGACAATGACCGCGCCCTGCAATATTTCGCAAAAAAGAAAATTGAAGAGAAAGACAAGGCTATCGAAATCTACCTTACCGATGCGGAACTTCAGGCATTGTATGAAATGCCACTATCAGGCAAGCAGGAAGAGGTGCGCGATATATTTCTTGTCGGGTGCTACACCTGTCAACGCGTGAGCGATTACAACGACATTGACAAGGATTGTTTCACCACTACTGCCAAAGGAACACCGGTAATACGCCTCATTCAGAAGAAAACCCGCAACGAGGTAAAGATTCCTATAATGAATCCCAACCTAAAGGCTATATGCGAAAAATACAACTACAATCTCCCTTATGTTGTTGACGTGATACTCAACCGCTACATAAAGGAGATTCTGAAGGAGTTGTCCGATAAAGTGCCCGACTTAGCCAAGATGGTAGTAACCAAACTTACTCAAAAGCAGAAGAAACTGGTGGAGGACGGCAAACTCGTTGTCGAGCACAACGAAAAGGGAGAGGTGATAATGCCTCGCTACAAGTGCGTGACAACCCACACAGCACGCCGTAGCGGAATCACCAACATGTACCTAACCCACAAATACTCCATAGTCCAGATGATGCACGTCAGCGGCCACAAGACACAAAAGACCTTTATGGACTATATCAAACTCTCCTCGGACGAAATCGCCGACGAGATAGACACAATCGCTAATGGCGCAAAATCCGAAGTATTTTGACTATTATTACTCGGAAACAGCTACAAATCAAAATATAAATTGTAATTTTGAATATGGAAACAAATAATTCACAACTCGTAATCTATCAGGCGCCGGACGGAAATATGTCGATTGATGTGACAGTTCAGAATGATACCGTATGGCTGAGCCAAGGGCAGATGGCCGAACTCTTTGACAAAGATCAGTCAGTTATTGCCCGCCACATCTCTAATGTTTTCAAGGAAGGCGAGCTGGAGAAAGAGAGTAATATGCAAATTTTGCATAATACTCTGTCGAAGTACAAACCGACTCAGGTTTACAGCCTTGATGTTATTATCTCTGTTGGCTATCGCGTTAAATCCAAACGTGGTACTCAATTCCGCATCTGGGCTAATAAGATATTGAAGCAGTATCTTCTTCAAGGCTATGCCATAAACGAGCGGATAGCTGCACAGAAATATGACGAGCTTAGTCAGTTGATAAAAGTGCTCGGCCGCACAATCCAAAATCAGGAAAGGCTTACGGAGGACAGCCGTTCATTGCTCGATGTTGTTGTCGATTACACATACGCCCTCGACACTCTTGACCGCTACGACTATCAGGAACTGAAGATCGAGGACACCACCGGTAAAGAGTCGTTTCATGCCACTTACGAAAACGCCATGGAAGTCATCCGCGAGTTACATGAGAAATTCGGTGGCAGCACATTGTTCGGCAACGAAAAGGACGATTCCTTCAAAAGCTCCATTGGTCAGATTTACCAGACCTTCGGTGGCGTTGACCTATATCCCTCAGTGGAGGAAAAAGCTGCCATGCTCCTGTACCTTGTTACCAAAAACCACTCATTCAGCGACGGCAACAAACGCATTGCCGCAACTCTATTCCTGTGGTTTCTCAACGGCAACGGCATTCTCTACAACGGAGACGGCACCAAACGCATCGCCGACAACACACTCGTTGCCCTCACCCTGATGATAGCCGAAAGCCGCACTGAGGAAAAGGACACAATGGTAAAAGTCATCGTCAACCTAATCAACAAGAACAACTGAGGATAAGACGAAACAACACCCGAAATATGCACGGCTTAACGACTTCATGCCGAGGATTGACCTGTCGGTGCTGAATGATTATGTAACGGCTAATCTCTGCGCTGATTTTCATACTCGTTTGGGACATTTGTCACACCTAATGTCAATTATTCTTTGTAACTTTGCGTATGGCTACTCTCTCTAAAATATTGGTTTTGTGTGTAGGCTTTGCTCTCTCCAATAACTTATGGGCGCAAAGTCATATAGATTCTGTGCAGACTGACACAAGTCCGCTCAAGATTGAGCGTGATGCACTTGGTGCAGTATATTATTGGATAGACAATAATGCGCTCGACCTTGACCGAGTGGATTATAGTGATTTATATGAAACCTATATGACACCAATTGAGGGTCAGTTATTTGAGGACTGTACTCAGCTATTCATTGAGGGGAAACTTCGATTGGAACCGGACTTTCTAAAGACATACTCTTACTCTTATTGGAGAGACAAAATTGATACACCTGTAAACGGAGTGCTTGGCAATGATTTCAGGCGGATAGAGGTCTATTTCTATCCCGATGCTGTTAAGTCGGATTCGGTAACATACGTCGTAAAAGGCCGGACAAAGGTTAAGAAGAATGTCTGCGATTTCACAGGTGAAGTCAAAATCAAGAAAATCTATCACAAATATGAGCGTGACATCGACTCTCCCGATTGCTATTTGATAATCGCGGATTATACTCTAAAAGAAGATGTTACGCAAAAAGGTAGCGGAGAGTTTCGGGGTGTAATGGGTGCGTATGGCTATGTCACTGAAGATGCTCCCGGAGTAATACAGGTTAACAATATAGATCAGGACGGCGACGGATATATGAACCGTTCTTATGTAGGCACATGGCGGAGTTATAAGAATCCTGCGGTCGTCAAGCGTTGTATGTGGGGCGATAACCGTTTGCCATTCCGCTTTGATTTTGATATAGGAGCCGGAGAGATTGTTGTCAATCCCAAATACTCGTCTCCGGAATGGGATAATTTTATGCAATGGAAAGACCTTGATATTGTCGAACCCGAAAGCGGCGACAGCCGTGCAACATATAAAAATCCGTGGTGGTAATGAAGCTGACCGATAAACGATTTTGGATATTGCTTATTGTGATGGCGTATGCTTCTGTTGCGCCCGCACAAACAGTTTTCTCTGTGGAGAAAATAAGCGAAACAGAATATGTTAAAGCTGAAAAAGAGTGTTCGCGCTATAATGTCATTACGGCTGATTCCATTGCCGATAATGATATTGTCTCTATGGTGTTGAAGGAGTCGCAAGCTAAATTTGAACGCCTTGATTCTGCTTGGCAACAAGAAATATATGCTATTTATGATAACCCGGATTTTGGTTTTAACAAACGATGGCTAACATTTCTGCCTGCACTGAAATTATATGGTTTCATTATCCCTGAATCGCCGCATGACGATGCAATATGGTGGTTTGATTCTGAGAACGGTAAATATATCTGTCGCGCGGCTTGTCCCACGGCGGTAAACGCCAATGGGATTTATGTGTCGCAGGTCGGCTATGATTGCGACTGGCCTTTGGATTTGAGGTTCTTTCGTCGCGATGGAAACTTCATATATGAATTTGAGTCATACAAGAGCCTTCAATACAGTGGTGAAGAGCCTTATTGTCAGGGCGATGAATCCGGACTTCGCACTATTTTCTGGCATGACAACAATACGTTGTATCTGAAAACCATCGACCATAACCGACAAGAATCGGTATATCTAAAAATCAAAGTTCAGCAGACCGTCAGGGACATGCTTGAAAACGTAATGCCAAACGAAGCTGTTAGACCGGCTCCAATAAAATCTGTCAGGAATAATAAGAAAGGAGGCGGGCAATGAAACTTATTTATCGGGCGAAATGGATAATTGTAGTATTTTTTGCGATTACGTTCTTCTTTTCTTTCGCTGTTCTTTTTGCGGGAGGGACGACCAAGATTAACTGGTGTCTGTTGGTCGCAAATATATTGCTGATATTCGCACAGACGGCAAATGTAGTCTATGCGTTCAGGAATAAGTATAAAGAGGTCGGACCTGCTTTGCTTGTAATTCTTTTTATAAATATCGCTCTGATGTGGTTCGTATATGTCATGGGGTGGAATTATACCGTTAAAGCATTAACCGTAGGTTTTGAATGAATAATCGAATTGATATATACCCAAGTATATGGCGAGTGATTGGTTTTACGCTGATCAGCTTGTTGTTTGTTGTTGGTGGGTTCTTTATGACAAACGATCCTCGTTCTGGTATAGATAAATTTATCGGTTATATGGGAATGATATTCTTCTCTTTCGGGGTGATTGTCGGGATAGGTTGGCTGATATTGATCGCGATGCGCAAACCGCTTGCAAGGATATTTGATGACCGTCTCGAATATCTGATACCGGCAAGGATGAAGTATGAAATTATTCCTTTTCTGCGTGTTGAGATGTTTGTCATAACAAAAACAGGAAGTGCTAAAATCATAAGGGCGGATTACTTGACCGGAGGTGGGAAAAACACCGGAATTGTGAACACTTTTGTATCAGTTGGTAAAGTATGCGACATACTGAATGATAAACTTGAACGGTATTGGGAACAGCCGATGTTGTCACAGAAATTAGACCAAGCATCGGTGGCACAATATCTTAAAGTTATGGGAATTGAATCGTGTCGATTTGGATTTGATACAACCAGCAAACCCGACTGTGTGGTGGTAATGCGAGATGGAGACACATATAAACTTGTTTATATCGATGACAGAGGATCGGCAAAAACATTGAGCAATCATCTTACTGAAAACGATGCGTGCCATGCGTTGCTTGAAAACTTTATTGAGGAAGAGGCTTTCAAATCCAAATATGGTGTGAAATAATGGAAACTTTAATGGAATTGATTGCTGAAATATTTATCCGTTCATGGTTCGGCTCGGCGATTAGACATATCGGAGCCGGGCTTCGGTATGGATGTTTGCGACTGTTCCGTCGAGGGCGGAAAGTATCATACAGGCAAATACGTTATGGTTCGGACGATTTCAGCAACATGGACCATGCCGACAACAACCTTGCAAATGGTTTTATCGGCTTCCTTGTTTTTGCGGTTTTTCTGATTTTAATAGCCAACTAAATGATAAATAGAAATCTGAAATTCTTTCAGTTATGAACAACTGCTCCGTTATATTCAAATATATACCATACTTAATCGTAGTGGTATTTTTATTATTGCTGTCCGGTAAAACTTTGACATGATAGGAAATGGACTATTTTTAT
>CAMYSW010000123.1:0-7205 GCA_947297425.1 uncultured Porphyromonadaceae bacterium | reverse complement strand
GCATCAGAATCTGTAGCACTTCCCCCACTGCTTACCTTTAGACGATCTCTTAATGTAGACAGAAAATCCCTCAGAACATCATTTCCATAAGAGTTAGGCATACTTTTCCAATCATAATACTTTGGATATTCAAAATATCTCATTAATTGCCCCACTGCAACAGTCACGCAACCCAATGTCTCATATCTTGTGCTGTTAAATGTTCTACCTTGATCCCATTTTGTAGATAACAATGATTGTTCATTTATATTATCTTCTTGGGTACGTTCAACAACATAGGCAGTATTTTCCCAACTGAACTGGGTACCTTCCCATAAATCCTCCGTTTTTGCTGCATTTACAAATGCGGCATATACATCTTCCGGTAAAAAACTTTTACACCCTGTTAATTTATATATTTTATAATATCCATAATCCTGACTATCCAAAAAAGCGCCATATGCTTCCCAATATTGATCGGTATACGCATCTGAAAAATCATCATCAGAAGAACGAGTCGGGTTAACGTAGTTTCCTTTTTCTAAAAATTCATTCCAATAAACATGGCAATCAAAATCATATTGTCCTTTTTTTGCAAGTTGGATATTTTCAATCATGTCTTCAATTAAGACTTCCTGACCTATTTCGGATAAGCGGTCTGAATATTCTCCCTCATCAACAATCCCCAATATAGGGAAAAATTTAGTTGTAGCCGATACTAACAGATAACCTCCTTCCCAAAAATTAACTGCAAATATGGCATTTGACCCTAGTTTATCTGGTATAGGAATTATTTTTTTAATAGTTTTGCGATTTTCAGACCTTGTATTACCCCTATTAAAATTAAACAAATTTGCGACAATAGCTGCATCATCAGAGACAAGGCTATCAATATCAATTGGCAATTTCTCAATAGAATCTATATTATGTTGTTTTTCTTGCTTATTGCTATCTACAACCTCAGATAAACCTAAATTAAAGTCGTTAGAACAGGATACAACAAATAATAATGCAAATACGCATAATAAATTTTTGGTTTTTTCCATGGTAAAAAAAGTTAATATAATTTAATACATGTCAACTATGCAAAATTAGCATTTTTTATAATTATTACAATTTTTTGACACAAAAAAGATATTTTTTAAATTTACCATTAAATACGCCAACAAATCAGCAGTATCTCATAACAAATCCATAATGTATTCCTTAAAATAGAAGCAATTCTAAGCAAAACGAGAGACCGTGGTGACACAGCCTCTCGCAGTTGGAAATTATAAAATGCGTTTTATTACTTCTTTTCTTTTGTGGCAACCGACTTTTTGTCAACTGTTTTTTTGACAGTTGATTTCTTCTCCATCGTTTTTTTATCTGTTTTGGTAGCAATTTTCCTGACCGGCTTTTCTTTGGCCTCTATCATTGCTTCTTCGCGATTCTCCATATCCGTGCGCAGAGAGGTCACTTCTTTCTTCAGCGATGTGATCTCGTCCGCCTGGTTACGGATAGTAAGCAGAAGGGAATTAAGCTCTTCATTATCTATAGATTCAGGATATTGCTCTTCTACACGAACAAGGAAGTCGGCAAGGACATTCATATAGTTAGTGAATGCGGCAAATGGCGAGTCATAAGGACTGAACGCGGCATGAGAAGCACCATCCGCCATATTCTTAGTGCTCATATAATAGAAATGGTCGCTACTCTGAAGATATTTCCAATCCTGTTTCAAGCGGCGGTCATTACAAAGATTCACGCGCTCGGCAACTGCATAAAGCTTACGCAGCGCTTCCCTCTGAAGTTCATTGCCTTTCCAAGCTGACACATCTCTCGCTTCATCAATACCGGAAATGGGATAAGGAACTGACATTTCATCAACGGGCTTGAGCTTTGCAACAGCCTCTGAAGGAGTCGTAAACCTGATCCCTTTCTCTTTGCCAAACATCGGAAGAGCTTTCATGAACTCGAAAATACCGGTGCCTGCAGGTAAAAACGATCCGAAAGTATCCATGCTCATATGGAGATTCACAACCTGCTCTTCTTCCGGCAAGGATGCAATCCAGTTTACATACTTGTCGGCAGTAAGCGGATATTCATCCCACTCGGGATTATTGAAATTCATTGATACGTCGTCCGCAAGCTTGTCATTGGTAAGGAGAAGTTTTAAGGAAGGTGCCGTTGCCGCGCGATACACATAGTTGGGAGACTTCCATCCGAGAATGTGTTTTGCGCCATCCGTAAGAGTGGTCTTGAATCCCATTGAAGCAACAAGCATGGCAATATCATCGTCATAGATAAGTGCCGTGTTGGCAAAAACTTTCGGTTTCTGCCCTAAAAGACGATATATCAGATCGTCATGAGCTTTCACCTCTCTAATAAACTCTTCCGGATCTTCAAGCGAAGAAAGCGAGTGCGAATAAGTGCCGGATAGAAATTCCACGCAACCTGTTTCGGAAAGCTGACGCAGCTTGTCGATATATTCGGGAACATACATCTGAAGCTGCTCTATGGCAATACCAGAAATACTTATTGCGCATTTAAACTCCCCATTGCTGTTTTTAATCATTTCCAGCAATGTGTCTGCCATTGGAATATATGAATTTTGAGCCACCCTTGTGATGATCTCGTCATCAGCAAAATCATCATAATAATAATGGTCATTACCTATATCGAAAAAGCGGTAACGTTTCAGTCTATAAGGCTGGTGTATCTT
Source organism: uncultured Porphyromonadaceae bacterium (assembly GCA_947297425.1). Lineage (GTDB taxonomy): Bacteria > Bacteroidota > Bacteroidia > Bacteroidales > Muribaculaceae > Lepagella. The sequence goes on along the minus strand of CAMYSW010000123.1, from coordinate 4,522 downwards.
GAAATAGAAGCAAACTGACTTCATATAAGTGAGTATTTAAAATTATATTAATAAGCAAACTCTTCAGCAAGTTGTTTCCTCATTAACATTTGATATTGATTTTAATAATTTAGAAGCTCAACGACGGTTCGAGATCACTTGATTGTAAATGTCTATAACCTTCTTGCCGGCTTTTTCCCATGTGATCTGATGGATCTCCTCGATACCTTTGTCCCGCAGCTCGTTATGAAGTGCCGGATAAGAAACGAGGGCATGCATGGCATCCGCCATGGCATCGATATCCCAGTAATCGGTCTTGATTACGTTGTCAAGAATCTCCGCGCAGCCGCTCTGTTTTGAAATGATCGACGGCACACCCATCTCCATAGCCTCAAGCGGAGATATACCGAAAGGCTCCGACACTGACGGCATCACATACACATCCGAATCCCGGAACATCTGGTATACATCTTTTCCCCGCAGAAAACCGGTGAAATGAAAACGGTCTGCAATATTACGTTTGGCAGCCAACCTTATCATTGCAGCCTCCATATCTCCACCTCCCGCCATCACGAACCTGACGTTTTTATTCTTCTGAAGCACCTTGGCTGCCGCCTCCACGAAATATTCCGGTCCCTTCTGCATTGTGATACGTCCAAGGAAAGTCACAACTTTATCCTTACCCTCTCTGCGTTTCAGACCGAGAAGTTCATCGCTCAGTGGAATCACGGCATTATGAACCGTAGTCACCTTTGCCGGATCTATTCCGTATTTCTCAATAACGGTTTTGCGGGTGAGGTTAGACACTGTGATTATATGGTCGGCATTGTTCATGCCGTCTTTTTCAATGGCAAACACCGTAGGGTTAGGTTTGCCTCGCGAGCGATCAAATTCAGAAGCGTGCACATGAATCACCAGCGGCTTGCCCGTCACATTCTTGGCATGAATACCGGCGGGATATGTAAGCCAATCGTGAGAATGTATCACGTCACATGGCACCGTGCGGGCAATAACTCCTGCAACTATCGAATAGTTATTGATCTCTTCAAGAATGTTGTCGGGATAACGTCCGGAAAATTCTATGCAACCCAGATCATTTAGCTGCATATAATTGAAATCTGCATATATGTGGTCGCGCAAATCAAAATATAATTGCGGATCCATAACGTTGCCGATCCTGCCTTGAACATAATCCCAGTTTACATCACGCCATGCCACAGGTGTGTTGCATGCACCGATAATATTGGCGAAACCTTTCTCTTCATCGCCCCATGGCTTGGGAATAACGAAGGAGATCTCCATGTCGCCGTTGGCATGCATGCCTTTTGTCAAGCCATAACTTGCCGTTCCCAATCCTCCGAGGATGTGGGGAGGAAACTCCCATCCAAACATTAATGCTTTCATCTGTTATTCACTTTGAGCGGTTAGAAGTTTTGTCATTTGTTTCACGGTTTTGATAGTGCGCAGAATCTCACCTACATTTTTCGCGGTGCTCACGGCTCCACGGCCTGTGTACGGTGGGTTTCCGTCATACATCTCCGAAAGTGATCCTATGCATCCCTCTGTCATCTCATCCTCATATCCGATAAGCATCCGTTCGATAAATGAAAGTCCTGAAAGACCGAAAACTTTAAAATAAGCATCTGCATAGAAACCGAAAAGCCAAGGACGTGCCGGACCGAGATGAACGGCATATTCCCTTTCTATTGGGTTACCGACATAAGTCGGATTATAAGCGAAACTTTTGGGACTCAACGAGCGGAGACCTTTAGGTGTAAGCAATTCACGAGTGCACAGATCAAGCACGCTCTTGCGCTGACGTCTGTCAAGGGGTGAATACTCGAGACCTATGGCGATTGCAAGATTCGGACGAACCTCAAGATCAGTATAACTTCCGTTCACATAATCATAAAGATAGCCAAAATCATTGAGGAACGTATCAAGAAACGCCACCTTGATTCTGTCAGCAAGTTCCGTTAGTTCGGCAACGTACGCCTCTTCTCCTTTCTCATTTTCATAAAGGGATATGAGAAATCTAACGGCATTATACCACAACGCATTGAACTCAAGGATATAACCTGTGCGCGGAATGATAGGCGTGCCATTTATCGAAGCTGAGAGCCATGTCACGGGAGAATGCTGTCCATCAGACGACACAAGTCCATTATGGTTAAGCTTCAGATTTCGTATCCTTTCATTGCGGACATCCTCTACAAGTCTCCTGACAGAAGCGCCATAACGTTTCCGGCACTCGTTAGAATCCGAATAACGACGGTATTGCTGTATCGCCCAAACAGTCCAAAGGGGAATATCCGGAAGGTCAATCTCTTTGATGGTAGCATCCTTTTCTCCCTTGTCTATATATCTGAAAAGGGCTTTAAGGAAAGTGTCAAGAATATCGAAATAGTCCTGATCATGATTTATCGCGAGGGTGCATCCGGGAAGTGCCATCACTTCGTCTCTTGCCCTGACATTATACCATGGATAACCTGCCATAATATATGTGCCGTTACCGTTCTTAAGATAGAACTGCTTTGCCGAATTTTTCAGACAATTGAAGAAGCTTGAACGGCATGTGCGCGTTTTAAGCTCGTCTTCATAAGTCTTTTCAAATTTCTTTGGTTCGCACTCATAAGTGGATGCTGAGAAAATAATAGATTCTCCTTTCTTTATCGGGAGTTCGAAATATCCCGGCACCCAGAGATCTTCCTTATAAGGAACACCCCTGACCTTGTCTTTTGTATATTCTATCCCTTTATACCAATGTCCGTCTTCAATCCATTCAACAGGCTTGTTAAACTGCATGAATAGCTCCGGATATCCTTCATACAGGCATGTCGATACACCATTCAGTATAGTCCGGACCTCTTTATTTATAGCAGGATTCTCCACACAGAGATCATTGGCGTTGCGGAACGCAAGGAAAGGACGGAATCTGAGAGTCGTGGGTGAATGCGCTTCAACGAGGGTATACTTGATCAGAATCCGGTTCTCATGCGAGATAAATACCTTCTCTTTAGTAAGCACCACTCCGCCTACTCGGAAAGTAACAACAGGGACACTCTCGCAGTTATATTCACGAATGTATTTGTGACCATTGGGACTGAACACATTGTCGCCATATTGATGGAGACCGAGGTTGAACGAAGCTCCGTGCTGTATGACAGACTCATCGAGCGACGACAGCAGCACATGAGCCTTGTCATCCATCTCCGGAATCGGTATCACCAACAGACCGTGCTGTTTTCGGGTGTTGCAACCTACTATGGTGGTACAATGATAAGCCCCCGACTTGTTTGTTCGCAGCATCTCTTTGGGGAGACTCTGCTCAAGGTTGATCATAAGGTTCTTGTCAAACTTAAGATAGCTCATGACATAATTGATTATGCGGGTTATAATTTTCTTCAGTTTTGTATTAATGCAATAGTTATCATCTAAGCCGAGGAGGGTAATGCCATGGTGATAAAAGGATCTGCACCGTTAAAAGTAAATATTACTCTTAGAATGCCTCCAATGTAAATAACAAATAATTAGACTGGCAGGGCATTTACTTATTTTACAAAGTTACTTCATCCCTGCAACAATTGCAAACCATAATTATATGTTTAACAATATACTTTATCAACTGATTGATACAAAAAGCGAGGCACATCAATGATGCGCCCCGCTTTTTGTATTAATCATAGCCGGGATACTATCCTATCACAGCTTTAACGCAATATTCATAGATATAAGGCACCAACCCGAAGAATACTATGCCTGCCACACATATCCAGAGGGCAATACGCTCTCCTAAAGCACTTCTGAAGCTTTCGACTTTTGCCTCACCTGGCTTGATCCAGATTGCCTTAACAACCAGAAGATAATAATAGAGCGAGATGATAGTATTGATCAAGGCTATCAGGACAAGCATATACAATGCCATCGATCCTGTTGAAGTAACAGCCGTGAATATCAATATTTTGCTAAAGAATCCTGCAAACGGAGGAATACCAGCCAATGAGAACATCGCCAACGTCATTGCAAATGAAAGCCATGGATTAGTCTTATGAAGACCATCGTAATCATCCATCGAAAGCTTGCCTGTATTGTTCTCTATGCTTGAGATCACAGCAAAGGCGCCAAGGTTGCTGACAACGTAAACGAAGATGTAAAACATCATCGATGCCAAACCTATTCCACCCGCCATAACTCCAAGCATGATATATCCTGCCTGAGAAATTGATGAAAAAGCCATGAATCGCTTCATGTTTTTCTGACGGATAGCGAAAAGGTTACCTACAGTGATCGTAACGATTATCACGGCATACATCATCCATTCCCACATATTGTCAAACAAAGGACCGAATGCCTGGACAAATATCACGAAAAATGCAAACGCAGCCGCACCTTTTGAAATGACAGAAAGATAACTGGTGATCGCAGTAGGCGCACCCTGATATACGTCTGCCGTCCATAGATGAAAAGGCACGAGCGACAACTTGAAACCGATACCGGCAATCATGAAGGCTATTGCAGCTATAAGAAGTCCGCTACCTTCTCC
>CAMYSW010000122.1:0-7269 GCA_947297425.1 uncultured Porphyromonadaceae bacterium | reverse complement strand
ACCGCTTTGATAACTGCATCACCGTCTGCAACATGGAGAATTTCGACCCCCTTGGGATTCATACGGGGGAAAGTATTGTGGTTGCTCCTTCGCAGACGCTTTCGAATGAGGATTACCACATGCTCCGTAAGCTTGCAATAAAGATTATCCGTCATATAGGAATTGTGGGCGAGTGCAACGTGCAGTATGCTTTCGATCCCGAATCTATGGACTATCGAGTAATTGAGGTTAATGCGCGCCTTTCCCGCTCTTCAGCTCTGGCTTCGAAAGCTACGGGTTATCCTCTTGCTTTCGTGGCGGCAAAACTCGGATTGGGTTATGGACTTTTCGACCTTAAAAATTCAGTGACGCGTTCAACCTCTGCATTCTTCGAACCTGCACTTGATTATATTGTCTGCAAGATTCCCCGCTGGGACCTCGGCAAGTTCCATGGTGTGCGCCGTGAAATCGGCAGCTCCATGAAATCTGTAGGTGAGGTGATGGCGATTGGTCGCACTTTTGAGGAGGTGATTCAGAAAGGACTTCGCATGATCGGGCAGGGGATGCACGGTTTTGTTGAAAACAAGCCTATAAAGATAGATGATATCGATAAGTCGCTCAGCGAGCCTACTGATAAGCGTATCTTCGTTATTGAGGAGGCTTTCCGTCGCGGATATACGGTGGATCGTATTCATGAATTGACCAAGATTGACCGCTGGTTCCTTGAGAAGCTTCAGATAATCAGCAATACATGCCGTGAACTTGAATCTCTCAGTTCATTGGAGGATGTTTCCGATGAATTGATGAGCCGTGCGAAAAGTCAGGGTTTCAGCGATTTCCAGATAGGACGTGCGCTCTGGGGTGAAGATATGAACAGACGTAGCGAACAACTTTCGAATGCGGTTCGTGCTGACCGTTTGGGCCGTGGCATACGTCCCGTGGTCAAGCAGATCGACACCCTTGCCGCTGAATATCCGGCACAGACCAATTATCTTTACCTTACTTATAACGGTGATCAGAATGATGTCAATTATCTTGGAGACAAGCGGTCGGTAGTGGTGCTCGGGTCGGGAGCCTATCGAATCGGAAGCTCTGTAGAATTTGATTGGTGTGGTGTTAACGCGCTAATGACCGTGGCTGAGGCTGGCTATCGTCCGGTAATGATCAATTATAATCCGGAGACTGTATCTACTGATTATGACATGTGTGACCGCTTGTATTTCGACGAACTCACCTATGAGCGCGTAATGGATATTCTTGAGCTGGAAGCTCCCCACGGTGTCATACTTTCTACAGGAGGTCAGATCCCTAACAACCTTGCTATGCGTCTTGACGCGGCAGAGGTGAATATTCTGGGCACACAGGCGAAAGATATTGACAATGCGGAAGACCGTAATAAGTTCTCTTCCTTATGTGATTCTATCGGCGTTGACCAGCCCCGTTGGAGGGAGCTTACTTCGATGGAAGATATTGACAAATTTGTAGAGGAGGTCGGTTTCCCGGTGCTTGTGCGTCCGTCATATGTGCTTTCAGGGGCGGCTATGAACGTATGCTCCAATGAAGATGAACTCCAGCGATTCCTTAAGCTTGCGGCTAACGTTTCCAAGCAACATCCCGTTGTAGTTACGGAGTTTATTCAAGGAGCCAAAGAGATAGAGATGGATGCTGTGGCTCAGAACGGAGACATTAAGCTTTACGCAATATCCGAGCATATAGAATTTGCCGGCGTCCATTCTGGTGACGCTACGATTCAGTTCCCGCCACAGAAGTTATATGTGGAGACAATGCGCCGGATCAAGAAAATTTCGGGTCGTATAGCGGCTGCGCTTCATATTTCTGGACCTTTCAATATCCAGTTCTTGGCTAAGGATAACGATATTAAGGTTATCGAATGTAATCTAAGGGCATCTCGAAGCTTCCCGTTCGTGTCGAAGGTTTCCAAACAGAATTTTATTGATACGGCAACCAGGGTTATGCTTGGACTGAATGTTGACAAACCTGCAAAATCGGCATTTGATCTTGATTATGTAGGCATCAAGGCTTCGCAGTTCTCATTCTCCCGCCTTCAGGGAGCTGACCCGGTTCTCGGTGTAGACATGTCGTCTACGGGTGAAGTCGGATGCATAGGTGACGACACTTCGGAGGCTATACTTAAGGCTATGCTATCGGTCGGTTATACTATACCCAAGAAGACCGTGCTTATAAGTGGTGGTACAGCCCGTTCTAAGGTTGATTTGCTTGAACCGGCACGCATGCTTCATCGTAAGGGTTATGTGATATACGCCACAGAGGGCACACAGCGCTTTCTCGCCGAGAACGGCGTTCCGGCAATACGTGTATACCTTTCGGGGGAAGATAAGCGCCCACAGGCTCTCGAAATGCTTCACAACAAGGAGATAGAATTGGTGGTCAATATCCCGAAAAATCTTACGCCCAAGGAGCTGAGCAATGGTTATAAGGTACGTCGTGCTGCAATCGACCTCAATATCCCTTTGCTCACTAATGCTCGCCTTGCTTCGGCGTTTATTAGGGCTTTCTGCGAGATACCTCTTTCAGATATCCGTATCAAGAGCTGGGATGAGTATTGATCCGGAATGACATTTGACTTGAGGATTTAGATAAAAGATAAGCCTGCGGATTATTTCCGCAGGCTTATCTTTTACAAGTAGTAGGATGGCTAAGTCAGTTTTATTTTTTTAACAACTTCTTATTCAAACTCTGAATATTCCGCACCATCGAAGTAGATGGTGTTGTTAAACTCCCCGAAACCTACAGGAATGGGAGTGTCAAGTTGAGAAAGTTGATCCTTTATGTCGGAAACCGGAGTAGATGAGTCAACATACGACACACCGCTATATGTGGCTACTATTTTGCCGTCTTTTACGTCTGCCAGGTAGTATTGTGTCTCCGCCGGTAGATTGACTCTCATCCAGGTTACCGTGATCAACGCGTGTGTCTTGCCTACCGGTTCTATATATATGGATCCCTGGAAACGGATCTTGTCCAAAGCGCCATTCGATTGGATGTCTTTATTATACATACCCTCCGGTATTATGGCATCGCATGTAGTTGTTACAGATTTTGATACATATGCCTCCTTGCCGTTGTATGATACTTTGTACCAATCGTCAAGTTCTTCAATGCATGGGAGTAGGTCCGTGCTCTTCAGTGTGCCTGCTTTTGCCGATGTTGTGGACGGTGCAGTCCGCAGGTTGACATTTCCTTTCATGGAGCTTACATACAGGCTTTGGGCATTACTGCACAGGGTGGAGACAATGATTGCTAAGGTCAGTAAAATGGAATGTTTCATATTTATTCTATTATGTTGTTTGTCAATTAATTGGTAATTCAGGTTTGAAGTTCCATAGTCTTAAGCAACATGTGTCCCATTTAAGCGAAGGATCTCTGAATGGAACTTCGATACCTGTGAATTTAGTTATGCCGGATCCGTTGCGTATGGTCGTGCTTACCTTTACAGGTATTCCCGAGGGGAATGCATCCGGTGACTCAGTAGACATACTGTATTTGTTTCCGTCTTCGTCATATGCGAAGCCTTTAAAACTGTCTACATACAGTTTTTTATCTTTTGAGGAATTGTTGGTCAATGTATATTCCAATACGAGATCGGATCCCTGTGGAACAGCCTTTATCTCGCCCAGTGTGAAGTCAGTGTGAAGGAAAGCAGACGTGCCTGTCGGACCGAGTTTCACTTTGGGGACATCGACAGGTCCCAATTTGTATGCGTATTCTCCGTAATAATTGTTTTTTGTGGATTTGGGCGAATTTGGTGCGCGTCCTTCGATCACCAGGGTGGTAATTTTGTTGACTTTCCATGGGACAGTGGGCAAAAACAGGTAACTGAGATGTGGAATCCCGTTTTTAGACTCTATCATATGATTGTCTATATACATGTATACCTTTTCTCCCGAATCAAGTATCGCATAAGTGGCATCATCTCCGACAGACCGGTTTCCAACAAGGATATCGAAGTCGTCGCATTCGTTATGCCATCGGAAAGGAATTATCACACCATAATTCAGACGCTTGGAAGGAAGCAGTTCAATGTCAACCTTTGGAATGGGGGTGTTCCATTCGTCTTCACGAGCCATGATGCCTATTGATGACATAAATGCAGCCAATACGAGAAATATAATTTTTTTCATGTTGCTTGAGTTGTTTAACGAAGGTTATTTTACCATGTCCAAATACCATTTTCCCTCTTTGTTATTCAGGATAACTGTCATGTGCCATGTCTCGTCTTTACCGTTGACATTTGTGAAAGAATAATCATATTTTACACGATATTCGTAGCTATGATCCTTTTCGTCTGTATATTTGAATTTTTTATTTGTAGATTTTGGGTTTATGTCGGGATTCTTTTTAGCGTATTCTTCAAGTTCAAGAAACCGTTCTATACGGCTGGTGTTTTCAGGATAACAAAGTGTTGACATGCCTTCGTAGTCGTTGCTGATATAATATTCCATAGCCTTGTCGGCAACACTGCGAGGATTAGAGTGGTCAACGCCACCACAGGATTGAAAAAAGATAAACATGGCTGTTATTACCATGAATGCCATTGAAGAAAATTTGTTCATAATACAATAGATTGTTAAATTTATTAATTGATTAAAATAGGCGGCAAACAAATATGATATTTATTGGATACCAATAATTTATATGCGTGAAGTGGGGAGAAGCCCACGCTTCACGGCGTTTAGCACAAGTTCTGCGGAGTTGCGGGCATGAAGTTTTGCGAGAAGGTGACGTCTGTGGGTCTCTATGGTGTTTGAACTCAATCCCATCTGGGCGGCTATGTCGTCTGTCTTTTTACCTGACGCTATCAGGCGAAGCACCTCCAGTTCCTTGGGGCTTGGCATTTCATAAATGTCTATAAGGTGACGCAACTGTTTTGCTTTCTTGCAAAAGTAAGTGTCGCCGGCGGTAACTGAGCGTATAGCTGTAGCAATTTCGGTTGAAAGTACGTCTTTGAACAAGATTCCTTCTACTCCGGCATCAAAATAATCTTTTATGATCCATAGTTCTTCATGAATCGTGTTTACGATTATTTTTATATCGGGACATTTTCTGCGTATATTGTGAAGTAATGTGATACCGCTGGCATCTGGAAGCTCCACGTCAAGAAGGCAGAGATCGTAGTTGCGAACTGAGGTCAGCGAGAGTGCTTCAGCGGCGGTCTTTGCCATATCCACATGACAGCTGTCTCCAAGGAGGTCTTCGATGAGGTGGCGCATTCCGCGAAGCACGATATCATGGTCGTCAACCAGCAATATTTTAAGGTCAGATTTTGCCATGGGTGTAAAAATACGTGAAAAAAGCTTCACACCACAAAATTAGGCAAATGTGGCGAATTATAAATCACGGAAATCCGTGAGGTAATGTGGTTTTTTAGCGGTACTTACTTAAAAATTTTCACGGACATGATATTTATGTCGTTTCTTCGTGTAAAATCAATTGTTCCATTGATAGCCTTTACCCGTCGACGGATATTGTCAATGCCAAGACCGCTGCTGTTTGCTTCATCCGGATTGAATGCAATACCATTGTCGCATATATCAAGTATAGTCTCATTGCCTGAATGTTTCAAGGAAATTGTGGCGTATCGGGCAGCACCGTGGTGTCGTATGTTTGCAATCCATTCTTGAATGATACGGTATAGGTTCATGGATTGTTCGATGTCAAGGTCGATTGGGTATTGTGAAGGAAGATATTCAACGAAACCGTCGCTTTTATATGCGTATGCTGCAATTAGTTGCGATAATGAAAGCCTGTTGAAGCTCGGTGGTAGGAGTTCGTGGGAAATTGATCGTACTTCGTTGCGTGTGGTGCGGAGCATTTCTGATATTTCAGTAGTGTTGTTTCTTCCTCCGGCAATGGCAAGCTCAATACCGAGCAGGTCGTTGCATACCCCGTCGTGAAGCTCGTGTGCAAGCCTTCCGCGCTCCTGCTCTATTCCTTCTATACGAGCCTTTATGTTGGCAAGCTCAGTTTTGCGTCTGCGCGACCTCAGATATACGATCAGGAGCAACGATGTCACAGCTATCACCCCGGCAAGAATCGCGATTATCATGCCTCTGCGCGATTTTTCATGACTGAGTGTGGCAATCGCCAATTCTTTTTCAGCTGCGTGATAACGAGCGTTGAAGTCTGACATCTGTTTGTTTATGTCGCTTTGATGAATGCTGTCGGCTATCTCTATCGCCTTTATATATGCGTCATTCATGCGCTCAATGTCACCGAGTCCTTTATAGTTGAGGGCGATTCTCTGATATAGCAGTTGCAGAGGCATAAAGGGGCGGGAATCCTGCATGTTAAGTATTTTCATCTGTATGTCAAGACTCTCTTTATAGCGTCCCATTTTTGTCAACACCACAAAACTTTGTTCAAGGAATCCTACCGATTCGATTGATGCTTCCGGCACTTTGTCAAGTAGCGTGCGTCCTCGGTTGATATAGTAATTTACGGAATCAGTGTTTCCAAGTCGGTTATGCATAGCTATGACAGATGCGTATGTCTTGAGTATATACCGTGGGATTCCTTTTCGCTCAGCAACTTTTATTATGCTGCGTTGGGTGGCGAGCCCTCTATTGTGGTCGCCTGCAAGGAAAAGCGCAGATCCGAATGAAGATGCGGCATAAATCTGTGTCTCTATATCATCTGTGAGCTTTGCTTTTTTCCATCCTTTTTCTGCAAACGGGATAGCCTCTTTTAAGCGTCCCTGGTTTGCAAACAGGATAGCTAATGATGTGAGTATGTTTGCCTCCATATCCGGAAATCTTCCGTCTTTGATCATGTCGAGAGCATGATTGTAGCATGCCATTGCGGAGTCCGGTTGTTGGCTGACGCGATATGCGACACCCAAATCTGAAAGGGCGTTAATATAAGCCAGCGTATCGGTGATATCAATAGCAAGGTCTGCCGCTTTACGGAAATCTGTCTTCGCTGCGTCATAATTTCCAAGGGTAAAGTTTGCATTGCCCCGGATTGTCAGTAATGCCACTTTTTTGCTTTCGTCAAGTGGTGAATGTTCCCGGATTGCATCATTGCAGAGAATGATAGCGCTGTCGGGGTTGGAATTGACATATGAATCTATTTCATCAATCCAGTCGTTGTTCTTCCCGGCTGGTGAACCGAAAGATGGAATGCAGACGATACAAACAGTGATGGCATAAATGAAAAGTTTGTGCGGGCGAATGGAAATCATGGTTTTTATTTTAAAGTAAGTGATCACATTAAACACATATTATAAACGCAGCTATTTTTGAAAGATTT
>CAMYSW010000121.1:0-7293 GCA_947297425.1 uncultured Porphyromonadaceae bacterium | reverse complement strand
TTAACCTCTGTCCAAACCAATCATATTTTATTTATACTCCAACCACATACAACCACGTAACAACCACTTTTATAACCATTTTACATCTTTAAGAGTGGTTTTTCCGTGGTTGTATGTGGTTGGAGTTTTTATGTGTACTGGCTTGGCGCAGAGAGAAATCGGATTTTAAATTAAGGATATCCGCGATGCTTCAAATTCTTAATATGCATCCGTTTACATTGTTATGCTGTACATTTTTCGCGGGCTGGCTCAACGACTTGGTAGGAGTGAAGCTGCCTTCGGAAAATTCGAATCAAACTTCGCGCCTTGGCATCTAAATATTAAGTTGATTATGGTTGTTGAGGGATGCCAATTCTCCTTTCCTTGTTTATACGAGGGAATTAAATAACAACACAGAGGCTCAGAGGAACAGAGATTTAGATTAATGTTTAATGGGGAAGACACGGAGGCATCTTGCGATGCAGAAAGAGCCACAGAGTTTGAGAACCATCTGTTACCAGACCATCCAACATTCAAATGCCTAATCTGGCTCTGTGTCTCCGTCAGGTCGTTTACGATCCTCAGTGCCTGATATTTTCAGTATTATTTTTGTATCTAAATCTCTGCGACTCTGTGTATCTGTGTTGTTATTTCGGTGATAATTATTGAGTCTATGATTCATTTAAATTGCCACCCATATGAGTGTCAAATTGCAATGTTTCTGTCACAATGCTTTGCGACTTGATAAGAAAAATTAATGCACGTATAAAACGCCGTTATTTTGAGATGTTTTTGTCGCGTAATGAAGGAGCATATAGACATATGCGGCTGAATTACAAGGTAAAAATAGTCAAAAACAAGATTTATAGTGCAAGATCTTATATCCGTTAATTTTTATTACTTACTTAAGTAAATGGACCAATAAGCATTAAAGCGACTCCTAAAAGTTAGACATAAAACTTTTTGTAGTCACTTACTTAAGTTTTAAAATTTTAAATTGATAGATTTAAAGCTCTCAATATTCAAAAATAAATTTGTGTTTTAATTTTTTTTAACTATATTTGTGCCAAGGAAAAATATAAGAGATTCAGAGTTGATCAGATTTACAATTAGTGTCATTATAAGGATGTGATATCCTTGTAACATGTTATATTTCAGGTAATATAAATTGTATAACTTAAAAACTTATATTCATGAAAACTTCAATTAAAAGCATTATTGGATTAATGTTATTTCCTGCATTCTTATTTTTTCAAGGATGTAAAGATGATGTTCTGACAAATTTGAATGAGAATCATCACCGAAAATTAATTCCTAAATTAGACGCTACATATCCACATTCAAAAACTTTTAAAGTTACAAGGGCAGATTCTTTTGAGACTGATTGGGAAAACTATGAGACAATATATTCAAATGGTAAAAAATACTATACACCTTGGTCTAACAATGCCATAGGGGATGCAGACTTTAATTTGGCTACAGATATAAAAAAGAATAACGGTTGGACTATGGTTCTACATACTTTAAATAAGGATGTGGAAAATTCCGGAATATTCCTGTTTTTCTTAAACAAGAAGAGTGGAGATCTTAAAATATTCTATTATCAGGAAGTATTGCCAATAGCCCATTCTCAAGCTATATACGAAGTATATTGTAACTATCCTCAGGGGTGGTTGAATGGGACTATGGATCTGTCATTGCCAGTAATATATAAATTTGGTAATCAATATAAATTTGGTACTACAAGTGGTAATGATGACCAGAAAATAAAAGTTGGATGGAATGTATTTGTAATTCCTACATTAGCTTATGATCCAAATCCAGCTCCATCACAAAAATTACAAATTAGTTCTAATGCATTAGACATTTATATTGGTGACATTGTAGGAAAAATTGATGGAGTTGTTGATGGAAAAATAATTACAGATGGATCTAAAAAACCATTCAGTAATATGCATAATACTCTTACTACAGTTACGGGGGATAATGTAAAAAAATGGGCTGAGAATTATGTTTTGGAAAAAGGAGGAGATTCATTTATGTCTAAATTACTTGGAGAAGGAACTAAAGGTTTGATAACATTGGGACTTAATAAAATTTTCAATGGTCTTTTTGGTTCATTTTCGCAAACTACTTCTTCTGTGCAAACTGTAAAAATGACAATGAAAAGCAATATAAAATCAGAGTTTAATGCGAAAAAAACAACTATATCAGGAGCAATTAATAGAGGGTTTGATATTGGAGAAGATATAACAGGACTTAAATTAGGGGTATGGAATTTGACAGACAATCCGACTGTGTATGTTCATCCGATAGGTGTATTATCATCCGCTCCAGGAGGTATTCAGAGTGACAATAACACATATACTTTTGGAACATCAGGAAACTATAAGGCTGATGTTATTATAAATCCACAGATTTTACCCAATATAAAAAAATATTGGACAGAGTGTGAGATTATTACGTATACATACCATAGTAATGACACTATTTTAAAACCATTTGCATCAATTGCTAGTTATGGATCACTTGGTTCATATAAAAATGGTTATGGACTTCAACCAATTATTAGTGGTACGCCTCTATATGAAAATGAATATTATAGTATGTACTCAAATAGCATGTCGACTAATATAGGTTATTATAATTTATGGAATATATATGGTAAAAATAGTGGTCCAGTTCCTGTTTATAAGTATGTTTATGGTCCGGCAAGTAATCGTACAGCAAGGGGGGAATTTATATTTAATTCAAGAGCTAATCTTGCAAAAGTTAGTTTATACATAATAACTGAATTTGAAGGAAAAATGGACACGACAATTAATACAAGAACTTTTGTTCCTAAATTTGAATGGGATCCCAGTCTGTTAAATAGTTATGATAATTTAACAATGACACTTATTCAAAGTAAAGCATCAAGTGATTATTTATTAAATAAATTTGATAATGGGACTTATGATAAACTTCGTAGTCAAGTAGTGGTGAAGTAGAATGTTAAAATTCGATATAAATAGTATTTTTACGTAATTATAATAGAGAATATACATATGAAAAAGGGATTATATATTATAGTGTTATTTGGTATTGTGGTTAGTATTATGCTATCAGGATGCGACAATAACGACAAGCCAGAACCGGTTATTCAGACGAAACGGATACATAGTCTTGCCGACAGCACCGCATGTTGTGCGATCTTCAAGAAAAATGCTTATTATATGTCGGAGAGATTTGCCAAGGATACAGGATTTGATTTATCAGATGTTTCAACATGGCCTGTGGAGTGGGAATGGGATGAAACCAGGAACGAGTTCAAGGTGGTAACTCTTATTCTTGTCGCGCCAGCCTTACCTTATAATCCTTCGTCGGTTCCAGAGGCAATTATTAATCTGGATAAATTGAAGAACATTCAAATACGTGGTGGGTCATATTTCGGATATTTGCCCCGAATGATTTCATTGAAGAACCTTGAAGAGATTTGGATTAACAACACATCTATTGATAGGTTACCTGATGATATTTTCAACGAGAATCTCAATGTGGTCCAGATTATGGGAAACAAGAGCCTTATACAATTGCCTACATCTGTGTTAAACCTCAAGTCTGAGGCTCCCGACGGAACAATGAGACATCCCACCGCCTTCAATCTCTCAAATAATGGATTCTCAGGTGTGGCTCCGGCAATTGTTGATGCAAAAATATACATGGAAGACAATAACTATACTACAATAGATTGGGATGGTGCAGGAGGACGCACCGTATTCAGGGATGGTGAGAGGAATTGGTATGGCGCAATCTTGCGATGGAATTATATACATGGTAAGATACCTGACGAGATATTGTCTGATACCCTTCGTCTTGTAAATCTGTATAGTCAGACTGATGACCAGTATTATGGTCTTGGTTTTTCTAATATGCCCTCTGAAGAAGAGATATCAAAGATGAGAAAAGAGTATAATCAGAATCATCCCGGCTGGTTATGGTAGTGTTTCATGGAATGTGTATGAGGTTAACTTTCCTTTATAAGAAGAGTAATTTTCGCATATAAGCGCATATCTTTTCTATATATTAAAATGGCAGACATGTTAAATATTGCACGTCTGCCATTTTAATATATTAGTATAGGTTTTAGCTTTATTTCGTCTGTGTCTTTAAATGCCTGTCAAGGAACCGGAAGAATGTGCGTTGCCAAAGAATGGCGTTCTGAGGTTTAAGCACCCAGTGGTTTTCATCCGGGAATACCAACATTTCTGCTTCAAGTCCATGCATCTTTGCTGCATTGAAGGCTTGCATGCCTTGAGAGGCAAGTATGCGATAGTCAAGTTCTCCTACGGTGATAAGCATCGGGGCTGTCCAGTTATTGACAAAACGATGAGGTGAGTTGGCATAAGTGCGCTGCGCTACAGCATTTTCCTTATCCCAATATGGTCCACCCAGATCAAAGTCGGCAAACCACATTTCTTCTGTTTCGAGATATTGCGCTTCGACATTGAAGATTCCTGCGTGAGCGATTAGTGCAGCAAAACGACCTTCGTTATGACCTGCAAGCCAATAAACAGAGAATCCACCATAGCTTGCACCTATTGCGCCGACATGATTTGAATCGACATAAGATTGGGATTTAAGATAATCTGTTGCCGCAAAATAATCCTGCATATTCTGACCTCCATAATCTCCGGAGATCTGACGGTTCCACTCTGTCCCGAATCCAGGAACACCATGGCGGTTAGGTGCAATTACAACATATCCGTGTGCCGCCATGATCATGAAATTCCAACGATAGCTCCAGAATTGGCTGACAGCCTGCTGTGGACCACCTTGACAATACAAGATCGCCGGATATTTCTTATTAGGATCGAAATCAGGAGGAAGGATCTCCCAACAAGTCATCATGCCTCCATCGGTTGTCGGCACCATCACTTTGCGAACTTCGCCGAGTTTGAGCTGGCTGAGAAGTTCTTTATTCACCTCTGTCAACTGTTTGGTATCGTTTTCGTTCTTGCTGACCAGGAATATTTCATTAGGTTCACGCATGGAATGACGCATAGCTATCGCCGCGTTATCAGATACGGGGGAAACACCGACATAGTCGAATTGCCCGTTTGCAATTGTATCGATCGCACAAGTGTTCACGTCAATGGTAAATACGGGAGACACGCCTTGATAATAACCGGTAAACCAGATTGAATTGCCATTTTTTGCCCATGCGATCTGTTCGGGCCAGTAGTCCCAGTTTTCTGTAAGGTCACGGGTATTACGGCTTTTCATATCCATTATCATGAGGCGTTTCTTGTCGCTCTCATATTTGGCTGTCGGCATTGAGAGCCAGGCAAGGCTATTTCCGTCAGGTGAAAAAACAGGGTCGGTGTCGTATCCCGGGAAGCCTTCGCCAGTGAGCTGCTCAGTGTTGCCCGATTTAAGATCGTAAAGGTAAAGGTTTGAATCGGTTGAGAATACATATTCCATCCCCTTGTATTTGCGGCTCACATATACAAGTTTAGAACCGTCTGGGCTCCATGCAAAAGATTCGGCACCACCAAAGGGGCGCATCGGGCATTCGAAAGGTTCCCCAGCCATAATGTCTTTTGCGTTTTTAACTTCACCATCAAAATCTGCGATGAAAGGATGGGGGATCTTTTTCACCCATTCATCCCAATGCTTATATCCGAGGTCATCAATTACTCGTCCTGTGGTTTTGGGAAGGTCTTTAAAGAGTTCTTTATCGTTTTTATTATAATCGTCAATCGCCGAGGCGAATACCACATGCTTTCCGTCAGGACTTATTTTGAAACACTCGATACCGTTTGCTTCGTTTGACAGACGTTTTTCTCCTGACCCGTCAGCATTGATGCTGAAGATCTGCATCGCGTCTGTTTCCTTGTCATGTCGCAGGAAAGCTATTTTCTTTCCATTCTCAATCCATTGAAGATTACTTTCGGAAGCAGCCGTTTTTGTAAGACGTTTCATATCCTTACCATCGGCATTCATGATATAGATTTCGGAATTGCCCTTGTTAAGTTGAATGTCTTCATACGTAAGGGTGAAGATAACTTTTGTTCCGTCGGGAGACGGAGTAGCTTCGGAGATTCGTCCAAAAGCTTCAAGAACTTCGGGAGTCATCATGCCATCGGTGATTGTGATCTCCGGCTTTTCAATTATAGTCTCGTCAGCCTCGCCTTTGCTACAGCTTCCTAAAGCCGATAATGCAACAATTGCACTCATCGTGATTTTGAATTTGTTCATATTACTAATTATTTATTTTTAAGTTTAGTTTTCTTATTGCCGGATCTATATGCAGGCCGTGAAAAGCTTGACCTGCTTCCATATTTCTGTTCCTTATGAGGATATAGCGCATCAATGAGGTCCGGACGATGCAGGCGTCGCAGAGAGTCAGTTATCTGTTTCCTTGTCTCCGGCTTATACCAAAAAAAGAATTGTCGTTGCGCAAGTTTTTCCCGTTCCGTTTTGGCAGTGAAAATTTTTTCACCGGTATAAGGATGATAACCGGAATAATAAATCTCAGTGGCAACAGTCATCGGGGTTGGTGTAAAATCCTGCACTTGCTCAAGATGGAAATCCAACTCCTTGGTTATTCCTGCCAATTCTGCCATGTCTTCCTCTCTACATCCGGGATGAGAAGAGATGAAATAGGGAATCAGTTGCTGCCGCAGATCATGTTTGCGATTAGTGTTGTCAAAAATGTTTTTGAATCTTCGGAAAACTTCAAAAGAAGGTTTCCGCATTACATTCAGCACTACATCAGAAGTGTGTTCAGGAGCAACCTTCAACCTGCCACTGACATGATCTGAAATTAATTCAGAAAGATATTGGCGATTTGCGATAGCACATTTTTCCGTTTTCGGTGTAGCCATTGCAAGGTCATATCTGACACCGCTTCCAATGAACGATTTCTTTATTTCCTTGATTGAATCTACTTCATGATAGATCTCAAGCAAAGGTGTGTGATCATTGTTCAGATTCGGACACGGTTTAGGATGCAGGCATGAAGGACGCACGCATTTCTCGCATATTTTTTTATCAAGACCTCCCATGGCATACATATTGGCGGAGGGACCTCCCAAATCTGATATGTACCCTTTGAAGTCCGGCATGGTGCATATTTTTCTGACTTCCGCCAATATTGATTTCTTGGAGCGTGATGCTATGAATTTTCCTTGATGCGCAGATATGGTGCAAAATGCGCAGCCTCCGAAACAGCCCCTGTGCATATTGACCGAATGGCGTATCATGTCGTATGCCGGGATATGTTTTCCACTGTCTCTTATGCACGTCGCCGCGCCCCCGCGGCCGGAGGAG
>CAMYSW010000120.1:0-7369 GCA_947297425.1 uncultured Porphyromonadaceae bacterium | reverse complement strand
CTGCCATAGAATTGGCTATCGCAATTTCAACGCCTTGTTCGGTTGTGAACTCCTCCGGCAGTGCGGCTATGACAGCCCGTTGCAGTTCTGACAGCGATAAATCCTTGATTATGCCCTGCACTCTTGTGGCGGTAGCCTTGAAATAATCCACAAGACTTATGGCATTCTCTACCGAAATAAGGTCTATCTCATTTTTGTCAGCCTCGCCGCAAGCCCAACGTGCCATCTGGATTATCAGACATAAGCGTATGGCATGAAAATCGAATTTGCTGAATACACCTTTCAGCGCGTCATTTTCCTCCCGGTTACAGTCCTCGGTATTCTCCCGTTGCCATTGGTAGAGCCTTGCCTTTGCCTCCGGCGAGAAGCCGAGAATTGTAGGGATAACCTTGCCGTCTTCATCAGTTTTGTATGGCATATCCACAAGTTTGCCGATAATCTCAGCCCATGAAACCTCAATGTCGAATGACGGTTCTTTGTCGCTCCACGCCTGTTTATCCTGATTGTTGGCGATGACGAATAGAAGGCGGTCGATGAAGCCGTTTGAGCTGCGGCTGCCCTGGGCAAGTTCGTTGAGAATACCGTTCTGGATTGTGCCGACAACCGATACGAATGGTCTGCCGATATACACGGAGTCTTTCGCACCCTTTCGGTCTGAGAATATCGGGTTGGCGTTGTAGAGTTTCAACCAATATTCCTCGTCAGAGCCTTTGTTGTATCGGTTGAAGTTCTTGAACCATCCCGCCAACTCGTCATTCCACATGCAGATGCCACGCAGATTGTGGGAGTGAATAAGCATCATGGCCTCCGGAGTTGCGTCAGAAATCAGGAAGCGTTTGTTAACAGGCATTACCGGATGCGTAACAGTCCTTTCTTTCATCGGCAATTCGCATTGGCGGTTGTACTCGGCAAGTTCTTTCTGAAAGACATTGTTGTTTACTCCGTCAATATCGGAGAATGGACGGATAGCGAAATTCAGCGGATGCGACTTGCACGCTCCCGGTCTGCCGACAAGAGCCATGAACAGAATGGCACTCTCATCCCATTTCCCTTTCAGCCGGACGAAATGGGTGTTGCCGACACCAAGACCGAGAGCCACGAGCATAGCCCCGGCAAGATAGTCCACCGGATAACCGTAGCAGTCGTTAGCCTCGCGTATAATACACTGAATCTTCATCGGCATGGCACCGAGAGGAAAATCACAGCCTCGCATACTGACGCTCATATCCACAGCCTTGCCGAGAATGAGCATAGGGTCAATGCCTTTGGAGTTAGATGTGCTCTTTTCCATACTTTTCCAGAATTGTGTTTACGGCAGATGTCTTGTAATAGACTTTGCCTCCAAGTAGAGTTGCTTCCAAATATTGGCTCTTGCGCCAGTTGCGGAGTGTGTTTGCACAGACTCCAAGAATTCTCATTACCTCCTTGCGGGGAATGAGTGGATCCTTGTCTGCCGAAAGCATAGCCGGCAGAACCTCCTCCTTAAATTTTTCGATAGCACGTTCAGCAGTGTGCTCGACCACTTCAAGGAGGTGACCCAGAGGGAGCGTGATTGAAAGTCCGGTCAGCTCCTCCGGTGTGAATTTTGAAAAATCAAGATTCATTGTTAAAATTCCTCGCGTCATCTGGATTAATCAATGGACACCGACAACATGAAATATCCAAGGGTCGCATCGCTATGAATTGGCTTCTCTCTGTCGGTTTTTATTGCATGAGGTGACCGGTCTTTACCTCAGCAATGATTACGGACTTTCGCCTTGTCGTTGCGATTTGACGGTGCAAAGAAAACACATGATTTATGTTTCTCCAAATTTATAACACTGATACACAGTGGTTTATATTCGCATTGATTCGTAACGAAGTAAAACGAAGAATTTTTCTTTTCAGCGACCCTCAAAATTGCGCAGAAGGCGGTACGGATATGAAAAACGGGAGCCATCCGACATCACTGTCAGATGGCTCCCGTCAATAATATTTTTATATGTCAGCAGGAGTATGCGTAATCCTGCACTCCCAATTTCTCAACAAGGTCATTGTAGGCGAACATGTATTCCGGTCTCTCAAATGTCATGCAAGGGACTTCCACTCCGCTTTTCTTTGTGATTGTGGTAGGCGTAAGAAGCATTTTCAAATTATCCTGTATGCCTCTATGCCCGGGTATGCGGATGTTGGGCTTTTTCTCATAACGCTGTTCAAGAGCCGCATGAAATTCGACAACGGAGGTATTGGTAAGGGAACGGCTCTTTTCAAGGACAAGATAAAGAAGAGCCAAATCCTTCCCGCTTTGTTTGATATGGATATGCTCATCAATCGACCCCAATAGATATTCATCACTGTTGGGCAACAGTTCTTTCAGGCTACGGCGTTTCTTTTCTTTGCCGGGAATGGGTTTCTTTTCTGAAGTGCTCTTCATTTCAACCTTTGTCTCTGTCGGTATTGATTTGAATTTGGCAACAACTCCAGCAGTAACAACCGGAGTGATCCCCATGTCTTCCATCTCAGACACGAACTTCACCCAATCTTCCTCTTTACGAGCGCCAATAGTCAGGCTGCGGTTGATGATGGTTTTTATATTGAACGATGCGAGTCTGCGCAGAAGAAAATTTAGTTTACCATCCTGAATCAACTCCTCGCCATATTCAACCATACACTCGAAGCTGCGGCCGAAAAACAACCAGCTCAACATTGCCGGAACAATGCAATCAGGCATCTGAGCCCTGAAATGCAGGGCAAGTTGGTCTTTAAGTCCTCCATCGGTAAGAATCTTTTCCAGATCTTCAATGCCCTCCGAGCGGTCATTCTTCAGATAGAGCAGAAGTGCCTTCTCATATTTCGGCACAAGCATAATGGCAGTCTTGAAGACTTGGTCGAAACCGATACCTCTGCGGTCGTGCATAAGGTCGGTAAAATTGCAATATTCCTCCTGATGATTCTCATACCAGTGGCGGAGGGCATCACGGGTAAGTTTGTTCTTTTCCTCTTTAGTCATATAGTGGGCTTGGGTGAGTGAATGAGCCAAAATAAGCATCGACATTCAAAACGCTCACTACACAACTATTGTTCGTCACCAATCAAATTATACCCGTTTTTGAGGCAGCATCAATTATTTTCAGAATTTTTAAGGAAATTTTTTGTCCACTGCGTGGCCAGAAATCAATTTGGTGGACAAATTGTGGACAATACTTATAAAAGAAAATCTCCAATCGCTTGATATATAAGCGATTGGAGATTCATAAAGGTGGTCCCACTTGTACTTTGAACTTCAAGGTAACTTATTGTAGGACAGTTTATTCCCTATGTTAAAGTTCGGACTTGGCTCAGATGAGGCACCTCTGTACTTCATCATTTTGCAACGCCGTTCTTATCTTCGTTTTTGAAAGTTAATCATTAATTGCCGTAGTGCCAAATCCCGTGCCAATGAAAGCAGAATCAAGCTTGCTTGATCTATGATGAGTGCAGCCGGGATTATCAAAATTAGTCATCTCAAAAGTTCATAAAATGAACTGCCATTGGCTATAAGCTATCAGACATCAGGAACTGTCTTAATGTCTGATGTTTTATACCCTCGTAGTTCTGAGGACGTGACATCGGATTCATGGATACGACATACTTGGGATAGTTGTCTTGTATCTTCAGCAGATTTCCGAACTCCCGTTCCATTGTCTTGTCGTCAGCGATGAGATAAGCCACCTGTATATAGACTGATGTGCCGCCTTTTTCGACAACGAAATCAATTTCACCATTGGGAAGTGTTCCTACGCTGATCTTGTATCCAAGATTTTTAAGGTGAAGATAGACGGCATTTTCTATTACCTTCTCTATGTCGCCTGTGCGGTTTTGCCCGGCAAGCATATTGCGCAGACCCAAGTCCTCGAAATAGTATTTATCGTTGGTCTCCAGCAAACGCTTTCCATGTATGTCGTATCTCGACACCTTATTGATGATGTAAGCGTTTGAGGCGGCTTTAAGATAGTTTATCGCCGACAACGGGGTCAGTTCCACCCGCTGTGATTTGAGATATTTGGACAATGACGTGGCCGACACAAGTTGACCCGCGTTGTCGCTGACGTATGACATCAGATTTTCAAATAGTGTCACATTGCGAAGTCCTTCCCGCTGCACCACATCTTTCAGAACAATTGTGTTATAGATATTCTGTATATATTCCCATACCATATCCTCGTTATCAAGTCCGAGACGGTACAGATGAGGGAGACCACCGAAGCCCAGATATTTCAGAAGACTGTCATCTGAATCATTAAGGTTGTGAAAGGTCAGGAACTCACGGTATGACAAACTCAGGATATGAATCTCAATATATCGACCGCCGAGGTATGTGGATAGCTCTGACGAAAGCATCTTGGCGTTACTGCCGGTCACTACAATCTGACACTCCTCGTCGGCATTCAGACTGCGGAGTACATTCTCAAAACCGTCTATATCCTGCACCTCGTCAATGAACAGATAGTTATCTGCACCTTCTTTCAGTTTGCCGTCAATGTATCGCGAGAGATCTTCTGCATTTCTGATGTCGGCATACTTTGTTTTCTCCTTATTGATATATATTATGTTGGCATCCGGATTACCGGCTTCAATCTCCGTGACGAGTTGACGGATTATATAACTCTTGCCAACACGACGCTGCCCGGTAAGGGCGATTATCATCCCCTTGCCGATAAATTTCTGAATATGCTCAATATACTGTTGCCTTGCTATAATCTTCATACCTGCAAATGTAATGAATTTTATTAATCATACCAAACAAAAATGGCATAACTCACAGTTCTATTTGTTATACATTACAAAATCACCCGGAAACTGCGAGAGGCGCGACGTCTTGACTTTGGCAGTCGCAAGCGAGGCATTGCCGGGGTGAGGCAATGCCGTCAGTGGCGTTTGGAGCGAGTCCGGCACTACCGCTGACCGCATTGCCAGAATTGAAGAGTCGGCTAAACACCGAGTGTCTGATAGCCTGAGCATGTTGCTTCGCTGTACATGCCAAGTCTATTTGCCACTCCGTGTTCTTACGCCGCCTCCATCATTCGTTATTTGAGTCGTTGCGCCACTCTCCGTTAGCAGCAGTCCACGGGCCGAGACAGTGATGTGCCTCCTTCCTTCGTCGGGGGCATATCACAGACTCGTCTTTCCGGGACTGGACAATTCTATTTACAGACATTTCAATATTACGAAAATTTCAGAGCGATTATGTAGCCGTATGTTTTCACCGTTCCGGAGTCGTGGCTCCTGTTATTGTCTAATCAACAGCGATTTTAACTTGCTTGCCAATAGTTAACGTGTGGTGCCGGGGATATTCTTTTTCCTTTTGACTGAAAAATCTCCAGACACAAAATGGTATTTGCCTCCGTAAGCTCCGGCGAATACTTCATTTTGCACTCGTATTTTTCCGTCAAAGGGCGAACATCCCCTTTGTTCACCACACGCCTTTGAGGTGTCAAGCAAGCGAAAACCGATGGTGATATACAAATAAAAAAAAGTCGCAACGATGAAAACAAACAGCCACATAAAAGGTCAAAGCGAAGCTCAAAGCCTCAGGTTCAACCAAATAAAAAAGGTTGCAAAGGTGGTGGCTATCATCATCGGAGTAATAATCGGAACTCTGGTGTGGGCGATGGTCAAACCTGTAATCCGAGGTGCGGGCTGGGTAATATCCATTATAACCGCAATAATGATAATCTTTTGGTTATTCACCCTTTAATATAACACTGATATGGCTACTATGAAATCCAACAACGCTGCAATCGCAGCTATGCAGCTGATGCTCCAAGAGCGTTGCATCGCAGAACCCACATTCGCCATCAAGATGGCTAACCCGTCCAAGAGTATGGAAGGCGCAGTAAACTATCTGTGCGGACAAATTCAGAAGAGCGGTCTGTGCTGTGTCGATGACGCTACCGTGATGAACATATTGGTTCACTACTTCGACGAGAATGAGATTGAGGAAGGCGGAAAAGTCAACTGCAACATCGTGGTATCCAAGCCGGAACTTTCCGATGAGGATAAGGAGGAACTCAAAGAGCAGGCTATGGAGCAATACAAGGAGGAGCAACTCCGAGAAATCAGACGGCAGTCAGCTCCGAAGACTCAACCCAAGCCGACCGCCACCGCTCCCAAAGCCGGAGCAGAAATCAATGTTCAACCCAATCTTTTCGACTTCTAAAACTTCAAGGATATGAAACCTCGCAATAAGAAACAACAGCATATAGTGGAACTGAGTGGGCGACTTCGCCCGCTCACCACTCCCCAAATGAATTGGGCACTCAACTCTACCATCAATCACTATGGTTATAGGTTGAAGAACGGAATGTGCACCTGTATGAAATGCGGTCACGAGTGGCTGGAGACACGCAACGGAATGTGTCTATGCCCCGAATGTGGCACTCAGATTGAAATCAAGGATACAAAAGAGCGTGTTATCCGCGAAAAGTCCTATTTCAACGTAATCACCACCATCGAAGACTATCAGGTAATCAGAATGTTCCTGATGATGGTTGAAATGCGCAAGGGTATGAAGGTGAAACCTGCCTATCTTGAAATCGGTCAGTATTTCATTGACCCCAAAGGCAATAAGACCGTTGTCGCTATCCCTCGTACTCTCGGTTGCTATGTTGATACCTTTGCATTCGGCGCACCACTTGAAATCAGAAATGACGGGGAGGCTTATATGTACGTTTCAGACCAATGGGTATATCCTCACATCAAGGTCACTGACACCATCAAGCGCAACGGGTTCAAGAACTCTGTCCACCATATCCACCCCGTGACTATGTTCCAAGAGTTGCTGACCAACCCAAAAGCCGAGACACTGATGAAAGCCAACGAGATAGGATTGTTACGATACCTTTGTGCAAGACCAGCCTATAAGTCAGACATTGACAAGTATTGGAACACCATTAAGATAGCCAAGCGCAACGGCTACAAGGTTAAAGACCCGCAGATGTGGTTTGACTATATCAAGATGTTGGAGCGTATGGGCAGAGACCTCAATTCTCCCTCGCTGATAGCACCCAAAAACCTCAAAGTAGCCCACGATGAATATGTGGCTAAGGTCAATCGCCAGCGCATCAAGGAGCAGAGAGAGAAAGAACGTCAGCAAGCCATCAAGGACAAAGCCAAGTTCGAGGAACTCAAATCCCGCTACTTCGGAATGGAAATGACTGACGGAGAGATTGAAATCCACTCAATCGACACCATCGATGATTACTATAAAATCGGAGATAAACAATCTATCTGTTGCGGTACTGCCAAATATTACCTTAAAGAGGATACATTGACACTTACCGCCTACATCGGAAACAAGCAGATAGCCACCATCGAAATTTCGCTTGACGACTACCACATAATCCAATGC
>CAMYSW010000119.1:0-7420 GCA_947297425.1 uncultured Porphyromonadaceae bacterium | reverse complement strand
CTATATAATTTTAAAGCCTGATTGCAATTGCAATCAGGCTTTAAAATTATATAGGGATTGATTATTATCCGAATTTTGAGATCTTTCTGAGTTGCGGCTCGTTGATAACCTTGATGCGGCGTCCGTCAACAAGAATCAACTTTTCCGTCACGAAAGACATCAACGTGCGTATTGCATTTGATGTTGTCATGTTCGAAAGGTTTGCAAGATCTTCGCGACTCATGTATATTTTCAATGTCGAGTCATCGTCTTCGTAGCCATAATTATCTGCCAACAATAGAAGCGATTCGGCGAGTCTGCCCCTAATATGCTTTTGCGTTAGATTTATTATCTTTGTATCCGCACCGCCGAGATTCCTGGAAAGTTCATGAATGAAAAACATTGCCAGGTCATTATTCTGACGGACAAGATCCTCCACTACCTTCATGGGTATGATCCCTATAACTGACGGCTCAAATGCGGCGGCTGTAGAAACGTATGGTTCCCTTGCGAAATATGCGCGATATCCGAAATACTGCACCGGACGATAAAGACGAAGAATCTGCACCCTGTCTCCAATACCGCTCTTATAAAGTTTCACTTTTCCATCGAGCAGACAATAAAGATTCTCTGGTGTTTCCTTTTCAGCATATATTATCTGATTCTTCTTATAGTGCTCATATTTGAAATTGTCGGTGACTATGCGTTTTTCCTCCGGACGAAGTGCATTCCACATATCCGAAAGATCATCACCAATAATTCGCTCTAATGTACTTTTTTTTATCATATTTACCTGCTGTGATACTGGAAATAACAGGATTTTCTGTTTTACAACACAAATTTATAACAAAATTCGTTAAAAATGAAATTTTTAGCTCTTAAAATTTCGTATCAGTTTGCCATTGGGTGTGCGTATCAGACGATCCTTGAATATAATCTCCTTGGGGCGCTCATAACTTTCAAGTAACCTTTCACATTGCCTCATTATATTCTCTTTTTCCAACGGGTTCGTTTCTGCTATCATTACCAATCGTTGTCCCCATTTATCGTCTGGAACAGAGGTTATGAAGAAAGGGAATGTCAAAATCTCCGACATTTTTTCTTCCACTTGCTCAGGATTTATTTTTTTTCCTCCCGAAATGATTATATTGTCAAGCCTGCCTGAGATGTTAAATAGGTGTGGAGATAATATATCAGCGATGTCATTTGTTATTAATGATTGCCATTTAGGAATATTAATTTTTAAAGCTCCGTCACAATTCTCTACCCATATATCTCCGAGAGTCTGGAATGGTTGTATCTCTGTTTCGATTTTACGTAAGGCGATGTGTGACGCGGTTTCTGTCATGCCATAGCTTTCGTAGGTGTTAACGCCACTTTCTGCAATGCGTTTGCGCAATGTTGCCGGGATTGCCGAGCCTCCGACTAATATATTCCTTATTTCGGGCATCTGTTGCAGATTATCGAGAATATGGATCATCTGCGATGGAACCACGGAAAGAAGCGTAATATCTTTCCCTTGATACTCATTAAGTGGACGGTTGCTCGGTTTTTCCCATTTTAATTTACATCCTGTGAGTCTTTGCCTTGCCAACATCATTTTTCCTCCAATGAAATCAGGAGATATACAGGAATAGAGGACTGAATCCTCATTGATTCCGAAAAAATCAACAGTGCGGCGGGCACTGTTGATCATCTGTTCTTTCGGCAACCATATTTCTTTGGGTGTCCCGGTGGAGCCGGAAGTATGACAGCATATATATTCGTTGCTGTCCCATTCCTTTGCGAGATCGTCGTAAGTCATATATTAGTATGGGTAATGACTCTTAGCTGCGCCAATCAAGTTTATTGATCTCGTTATAGTCTAAGGTCAAATCCGGATTGTATTTCAAATGTTCTCCGTCGATATAAACCGGAGATTGGAAATTGTTGGTGAATAATGCTCCGGTTCCGAGTCCCTGTGGACGTTCTTGCTTCAATGTGGCAACCCATTGCGACAATGCATTGAGTCCGATGTTGGATTCTAATGAAGATGTAATCCACCATCCGATCCCTCTTTCCTCTGCGAGCCTTATCCATTCTTCTGCTCCCGAGAATCCCCCTTCAAGGGAAGGTTTGATCACTATGTATGAAGGTTTGATCTCATCAAGTGTTGCAGCTTTTGATTCGGTTGTAAATTTGCCGATCAGTTCCTCGTCAAGTGCAATCGGGAGTGGAGAGACATCACACAGGAACCGCATCAGTTGCGGAGTGCCAGCCTTTATCGGCTGTTCGATTGAATGCACGTCAAGATCGGCAAGACGTTTCAGGCGTGGTAATGAATTGTCCATAGTGAAACCTCCATTTGCATCCACCCTTATTTCAACTTTGTTCCTGTCATATCGGCGCCTGATATATTCTATCATGTCAACTTCACTTTTCCAGTCAATCGCACCGATCTTGAGTTTAATGCAATTGAATCCGCTTGATAGTTTATTCTCTATCTGGGAAATCATATCTTCATAGTCTCCCATCCAGATTAGTCCGTTGATAGTGATTTCTCGCTCTCCGAGGATAAAGGGGGAGTCGTAGTATATTCCGCGGCAACCTCCACTGAAATCCCTGATTGCCTGCTCGAGTCCCATTTGCAGGGATGGAAACTGAGAGAGGTCTGTCTGCAAGCCAATCCGGATATTGGCTTGCAGTTCCATAAGTTTATAGAAATATCGTTCATCCGCTTCCGGAGATAATCCCGGAAATACGGCGGCTTCCCCCAGTCCGTAATGTGTCGGATCGGATTCATCGAATATTCGCAGGAAGCATGTAATTTTTTCCGTGAGCACACCGCGTGACGTGCCTGCCGGTTTTTTGAAAACTAAATTATATGGACAAAATTCTAACCTCACGATTGATGAATTTTAAACAGCTTCTTAAACAACTTCATTTTATGGGAACATAGGATACTGTCCGAAATCCGGATCTCTTTTTTCAAGAAATGCGTTTTTGCCTTCTTGTGCCTCATCCATCATATAATACATCAATGTGGCGTCACCGGCAAATTCCATGAGTCCGTGTTGACCGTCAAGTTCCGCATTCAATGCCCGCTTGATCATGCGTATGGCAAACGGCGAGCGTTTCATTATTGTTTTTGCCCATTCCACGGTGGTCTCCTCAAGTTTATCGAAAGGAACCACTTCGTTGACCATTCCCATTTCGAGGGCTTCCTGTGCTGTATATTGCTTGCACAGATACCATATTTCCCTCGCTTTTTTCTGACCTACACAGCGGGCAAGGTATGAAGCACCGAATCCTCCATCGAAACTGCCGACTTTAGGTCCGGTCTGACCGAAACGTGCGTTTTCAGACGCTATTGACAAATCGCATACGACCTGCAGCACATTACCCCCTCCGATCGAATATCCATTTACCATAGCTATTACCGGTTTGGGAATTGAACGTATTGCATGGTGGAGTTCAAGCACATTAAGTCGCGGCACCCCGTTTTCGTCAACATAACCTCCATGTCCTTTAGCGTTCTGGTCACCTCCGCTACAAAAAGCCTTGTCTCCCGTACCGGTTAGTATTATTACCCTTATGTCGGCTCGCTCACGGCATATCGAGAATGCTTCGAGCATCTCCTTGTTGGTAAGGGGACGGAAGGCATTATATACCTTGGGACGGTTGATTGTTATTTTTGCGATACCATCCATTTCTTCAAAGAGGATGTCGGTATATTCTTTTATAGTTTTCCAGTTCATAAGTATCTTTTTTAATTGTTTAATATCAGGTGCATTTATAGAATAATGATTCGATGGATAAGATTCTATTTACGGTTCATATATTCTATGAGAATTTCAGATGATGTTACCTCATCCGCCTTTATCTCAAGTATGGCATTATGCTCTGAATCTAAAAAATTTATATAATTTTTTTCCAGTTCTTTTTTTGATTCAGCTTTAAAATATTTCCATCCGTATGCTTCTGCAATTTTTTCAATCGGAAGATTCGGGTCGGCGCAAAACAATTCTTCCCGGCAGGAGCAATTTCTTGTTGATGGTATGAATCTGAATATGCCTCCCCCCTTATTGTTTATTACCGCTATCTTGAAATTTCCTGGAAGGTCCTTAATACCCAAGACCCCGGTGTCGTATGACATGGACATGTCTCCGGTTATAAGAAGGGTAGAGCCTTTGTACGATATCGCACATCCTGCTGCTGTGGCTGTTGTGCCATCAATTCCCGACACCCCTCTACATCCGAAAGACGCGTGAGGAATATTGGTTGTAAATAGCTGTCCGTATCTTACAGCTGTCCCGTTCGAAAGGAAAAGATTGAAAGATTTCGGCAGGTTGTTCAATATATGGCTGAATGCATACATTTCTGACCATTCACTATGTTCACATAGATATTTGTCGTGACTGTCAATTGCGATTTTTCTGAAACTCTCCCATGTTTTTAAATAACTTACACCACCATTGTCATCATTAGATGATTTTTTCATGTGTCTTGTTATTCCTTTGAAGAATTTGGATGGGGAAACTTCAATATGTCGTGTCTTGACTTTGAAACAATCTGAAGAAGGGTTGGTGTCTCCCAATGTCCAATGTTCGGCAGGTGGGTTTTGTCGTATAAACTCTTTGAGTTTTCGAGAAATCAGTGCCCCGCCTATGGAAATCACCACATCCGGGCGAAGCATGTCTATCTCTTGTCTGTCACTGTTTTCAAGCAGCGATAGTGCAGTGTCGACAGCATACGGGGTTCCCGGCAGGTGTAGGTTGGACAGGGTTTCACACATCATGCATACGTTCGATAATCTTGCAAACTCTGACAATGAATGATTAAGCCTATCGTCAGGCTGCATGAATCCAGCCGTCACCATTACTTTTTTTCCTTGTAATGATTCGGCGATCGCCTTATAGACATGCGGTGGAAGGTTTAGATTGTCTATATATTCTATGATCCGTGGATTTGACGGAACGTATTGTCTTACCTCAGTCAAAGGATTGTCAAGGCGAATGTTGATATGCACCGGTCCTTTCCTTCCTGAAAGAGCGAGGTTGCATGCTTCGTTAATGATCCTGTTGACATACCATTTTTCATTAGGGTCATCAGGATGTTCAACGGGGATATCGTAGCTGCCTTTTACAATTTTGTCAAGAGCCCCGGGTTGGATGAGGGTTTGCGAATCGTCTTGACCTATCCATTCAAGAGGGCGGTCGGCAGTTATTATTATAAGGGGTATATGCTGATAGAAAGCTTCGGCTACAGCAGGCGCGTAATTATAAAGTGCCGTTCCCGATGTGCATGCCAAGGCAACCGTTTTTTTCCCGGCTAATGCAATTCCCAAGGCAATGAATGCAGCGGTTCGCTCATCCGTGATTACATGTCGCCGGAAGGGGCGGCAAGCAGCTCCGATAAGGAGTGGGGCATTGCGGCTGCCTGGAGAGAGCACGATCTCATCGATTCCTTTTTCGATGAGGACATCATACAATATACGGCAATACCCCTTTGTGGTGTCTGTTTCCAAAGACGGTATATTTTTTATATCATCAGACATTCGGATGCTTACTTAAAACTTATTGGATGATAGCCTAAAAGGAAAGCGGACGTTTCCATTCTCTTCTTCCCGGAAGGTTGGAGCGACAATACTTCGATTGTGCCATCTCCGGTTGAAACGAAAAGGCGTTTACCTTGTATCATGATTGTTCCGGGAGTTGCATTTTTATCAGTCATTATGTCTTGAGATACTCTGGATTCGAAAATTTTCACGTCCATTATTCTGCCGTTTGTATCTTCCATGACAGCAAAAGATGCCGGGTATGGAGATAATCCCCTTATGTGGTTATGAATCTCTTGGGCTGTCTTGTTCCATATGATCCTGCAGTCTTCTTTAAAAATCTTAGGAGCAGCGGTAAATTCACCCTCCGGCTGTGGACGCACGGTAAGGGTATCGTTAAGAATATTTTCCACAGTTTCTATCACCATGTCAGCTCCGATATGCATGAGCTTGTCATAAATGATTCCAACGTTGTCATTTTCATTGATGGTTATCGAACGGGAACCGATTATGTCTCCTGTGTCAATTTCATGTTTGAGAAAGAATGTTGTCACTCCTGTTTCAGTCTCTCCATTCATGATCGCACGGTTGATAGGGGCGGCGCCACGATATTTAGGAAGCAGGGATCCATGAAGGTTGAAAGTGCCGAGACGAGGCATTGTCCACACTGCTTCAGGAAGCATACGGAATGCAATTACGATGAAGAGGTCTGCATTGATTTCATGTAGCGTGTCAATAAATTCCTGAGACTTCAGCTTTTCAGGCTGAAGCACTCTAAGACCATTTTCAACGGCATATTTCTTGACGTCGCTCTGCATCAGCTTGCGTCCACGTCCCGCCTCCTTATCCGGCATTGTGACAACGGCAGATATATTATAGCCATCTTCAACAAGCCTTGCAAGGCTTGTGACTGCAAATTCGGGAGTTCCGAAAAAAACTATTTTTAAATCTTCTTTTTTCATCTTTATCTTTTACTTAACGGCTTTGTGTTGCAATGGCGAAATGGTTAATCCTCCGTAAAATGTCGTAGCACGCGGCGGTAGGAATTGAATATTTTAGACTTGGATACGAAACCTACATACCTGCCATTATCAACTACCGGCAGGTTCCATGCATTGGTCCTGTCGAATATTTCCATAACCTTATCCATTGGATAGGACACTTCTATAACGTCCGGAACGGCAGACATGAATCGCGACACGTGCATTTTCTTGTATAAATCTGCGCGGAACATAATATTCCTGATATCGTCAAGAAGCACGACTCCCTTGAGGTTCCCGTCAGCATCGGTTACAGGGAATAGATTGCGGTTTGAAACTGAGATTATATCTACCATCTCCTTCAGATTCATTTCAGGATTCACGGTCTTGAAGTCTGTTTCAATAAGGTTGTCAACCTTAAGGAGAGTGAGTACTGCCTTGTCTTTCTGATGCGTTACGAGGTCTCCTGCTTTTGCGAGACGCATCGTGTAAATGCTGTAGGGTGTGAATATGCGGATAGTAATATATGCAAGTGCCGACACGATCAACAATGGCAGGAAGAGGTCGTAGCCTCCCGTCATTTCAGCGGTAAGGAAGATTGCCATGAGAGGGGCGTGCATTACACCGCTCATGACTCCTGCCATTCCCAATAAGGCGAAGTTTTTCTGAGACAATTCGAATCCGAGGTCAAGATTGTTGACTATGTAAGCAAAAAGGAATCCCGTTAGGGCACCGACGAAAAGCGACGGGGCGAATGTTCCGCCCACACCTCCGGCACCATTGGTGGCAGAAGTGGCAAAAGCCTTGGTCATGGCGATCGCTCCTATGAAAAGTATCAGGAACCAGACATTGTCGCGGTAACATAGAAGACTGTGCCGTCAACCACTTTTGACACATCACCAAGCAGGAGATTGTTTATCGCTCC
>CAMYSW010000118.1:0-7471 GCA_947297425.1 uncultured Porphyromonadaceae bacterium | reverse complement strand
CAGAGGGGAGTGGGGAGAGAGGAGGCGAGAGGAGGGAGGATAGGGGTGAGAGGGGGTTATTTCTCCTCGTCGTCGGGGGCGATGTAGGTGATGTCGCGCATTTCGTGATATTCCGACCATTCAGGATCGGATTCGGCTTCAATCAGCAATGGCATCTGTTCAAGATCGGCAAGTGCGCGGTTGAATACGTTTCCGAAGATGTTAAGGTTCTTGGTGTAAAACACCCATTCGCGACATCCGTCTCCGGTATAGATTCCTGTCATGTATGCGATTTTGTCTTTCTTAAATTCAGACATCAGCGCGTCAGTCGCTTTTTCCATCAATTCAGCATCCTGATCTTCCGGCATTCCCGACGGGAGCGCGTTGTAATTCCAGGATACGGTGACCCTATAGATGAATTTGCCTTTGGCAATTATTTCATCCATGTAGTCACGTCCTGTGACGATTATTGTATGTCCGTTATCCGCTTCCGTAGGAGCGGACCACCAACGATCTTTCATATTTAAACAGTCGTTTCTTAATCTTTTGTAAAAATTAAATCATTTCAATGTCTGCGCTCTGAATATAACGGGATTTCAATTGAGGGCGTGTCAAGGTATACTCCGGGGCGGAAGCAATGCGCTTTGAAGAATTTTGTCAAATCTATTTTCTTAGATACGCTTATCGGATATTTTACCTGAAATGATTTTCCTTTCTTATATGCCATTGCCTGGAATACGACCCTTTCGATTTCAGAAATATTTTGTTGGTTGAATACCGCAAGGTCTATCATTTCGTTGGGAGCAACTTCTCCGGTGAAAAGCGATTTCCAAGCTTTGGCTTCATTGTCGCGAACCAGAATCGAGAAATACAGGAAGTAATTCGAGTCGTTGACTAATGCCGCGTTGATTTTGGAAGTTGACAAAGCTTTTACGTTGTCCGGCTCAAATACCAATACGGTAGTGATGTCCTCTCCGTATTCGGTTTCTTCAACGGGTAGTTCCGGCTCGTTGACTTCGATAGCGGGTGTTTTAGAGGTTGCGGTTTCCCTGACAGCCTTCTTCCCTTCGTCGAATGCTTTCTGGTCGAACATCATCCGCGCACCGTTGTGTGCCGGTTCATGTCCCGCCGGTAGCACGACTACGATTTCGTTTAAAAGCACCGGAGTCTCGAAGCCATCTTCTTCAACATATGCGATGCGTCCTTCTATTTTTGTTATTTTGCCCCCTCCTGTGGTGTTCAGGAACCGGACTGTATCTCCTATTTTTGGCATTTTTAGTTTTCGGTTTTCGGTTTTCAGTCTTGGCTTTGGCTTTGGCTTTGGGTTTTCAGTTTTCGGTTTTCAGTTTTCAGTAGCAATTTCCGAAAACTGAAAACTGAAAACCGAAAACTATTTAACTTTCCATAGATATAACTTGTCAGATGGACGCACCTTTTCAGGAACAGGCATTGAAAAAAGTTGTCCTTTCTTTACATTGTCTACAGGGTTAAGGTCGAATCGCAATTCTTTTACGGTGAATATCAAGGCTCCTGTCGTAGGTCCGGTAATGACCACTTCGTCTCCGACGTTCAGTTCACCCGCTTCCAATAGAAATTCACCGATTCCGATTTTTGAAAAATAGCGCATCGCTTTACCCGCGTAGCTTTTAACCCGGGTGGCACTTGACCCGTACTTGGCGCTCCATTCTCCGAGACGTTCACCCATGTAGTACCCGTTCCAATATCCCCGGTTGAATATTTTTACAAGACGCGAATCCCATTCCGCAATCTTTTCATCGTTGTAGCTGCCATCGGATATAGCCTGAAGCGCTTCCGAATAGCAAGCTACCGCTTCGGTTACGTATTCGGGACCTCGAGCACGACCTTCGATCTTGAACACCCTTACTCCGGCATCTGCCATCTTGTTGAGGAAATGTATAGTCTTAAGATCTTTGGGACTCATTATGTATTGATTATCGATCTCAAGTTCATCTCCCGTCTCTTTGTCCCTCACGGTGTATGCCCTGCGGCATATCTGGTTGCAAGCTCCGCGATTGGCGCTGGAGTTCATTTCGTGAAGGCTCATATAGCATTTGCCGCTGACTGCCATACATAGCGCACCGTGGCAGAACATTTCGAGACGTATCCGCTTGCCGTTGGGACCACAGATGTCCTCCTCTTCGATTGCTCGGTGGATTTCAGCAACCTGATCCATGTTTAGCTCTCTTGCCAACACCATCACGTCAGCGAATTGAGAATAAAAACGCACTGCCTCCGTGTTGCTGATGTTGACTTGAGTTGATATATGCACTTCCTGTCCGATTTCGCGAGCGTATAGGATCGCAGCCATATCGGAAGCGATTATTGCCGAGATCCCGGCTTCCTTGGCACGAGATATTATCATCCGCATGGTTGCCATGTCGGAATCATAAATCACGGTATTGACCGTCAAGTATGTTTTTACTCCTTTTTCCGAGCATATAGCTGCTATTTCAGCCATATCGTCGGCTGTGAAGTTTGCGCTCGAACGGGAACGCATGTTCAGTCCCTCAATGCCGAAATACACGGCATCGGCACCGGCGGCGAGGGCCGCCGCCAGAGATTCGCGGCTCCCAACCGGAGCCATTATTTCAAAGTCCTTACGGGTCATTTGTGTGCAATATAATATGTTACGGCACCGAAGGTGAGGGATTTCCACCTGCAGCCTGTGAATCCGCAGCTTTCCATTATTGAAGTCATATCCGAACGTTGGGGAGCAGCTGCGATACTCTCCGGAAGATACGAATATGCCCGCGAATCTCCCGACACCATCTTGCCGATGAACGGGATCAAGCCGCGGGAGTAAATTTTATATAATGCCAGAGGAATCTTGGCAGACGGACAAGACAGTTCTATTACGCATAAG
The DNA here is from genome assembly GCA_947297425.1 of uncultured Porphyromonadaceae bacterium. Taxonomy (GTDB): domain Bacteria; phylum Bacteroidota; class Bacteroidia; order Bacteroidales; family Muribaculaceae; genus Lepagella. Next base: position 4,608 of record CAMYSW010000118.1, on the reverse strand, counting down.
ATCCCTCCCGGGCGGAGCACACGAAGCATCTCGTCGTATCCGCGACGAAGATGTTCGAAATTGCGCACTCCATATGCCACGGTGATGAGGTCTTGAGAATTGTCGGGCAGTGAGAGATTCAGGGAATCTCCCTGAATGAATGATATGTGGCGCGATGCATTTACGCTCATTTTTTCGAGCTTGGCGTTTGCCACTTCAAGCATTCCTGCAGACAGGTCAATGCCTGTGATGGCAGCCTCCGGGAAACGCCGGTGCAGATCAAATGCGACATCACCGGTGCCGGTGGCTATATCGAGTATTGCCGACGGAGATCCGGAAGGAAACGCTTTTGACGCAGCGTCAAGTGCTTTGGAACGCCACCAGCGGTGTAGCCCGAAAGTCATAGCCGTGTTCATGAAGTCGTATGCCGGGGCTATTGAATCGAACATCTGTTCCACCTGATCCTTCTTCTGACCTTCCTTGGAATAAGGATTTACTAACTCCGCACCACTTTTGTTGTCTGTCATAGCTTTTTAGCGAAAGAACGACGTCGGCGGTGTTGACGCGTAGTGAAATATTCCCATTGGCTTTGCACTTTTGCATTGCTCTCCATTTCCGGATTTGATTCGGCATATTTATAGCCGTTCTTTATATAATAAGGAATAAGATCCTGAAATAGCAAGGCGTTGACTCCTTTGTTCTGATAGTCCGGATGCACCGCAACGAGAAGGAGATCCACCCTATCGTTTTTACCTTTAAGACCCTTGAGCAGATGATACCAACCCATGGGCATAAGTTTTCCTTTTGATTTCTGGAGTGCCTTGCTCATGGAGGGCATAGAAATTCCTACACCTACGAGTTTGCCATTGGCATCGACAATAAGTGTCACAAGGTCGAGGTTCAGCAGATTCAGATAAATGTCGATGTAGTGGTCTATCTGGCGCTCTGTCAAGGTGGAGTATTGGTATAGGTCTTTGTAGGCATCGTTTATAAGATGGAACAGGGCATGTCCGTATTCCATCTTTATGCGCTTGCGGTTGGTATATTTCAACACTTTAAGACCGAACTTCTTTTTTACAATCTCTGCAATACGGTTGTATTTTTCAGGTATGCCGTCGGGCACTTCCATTAAAAATTCCAGCCAGTCGGATTCTTTCTTGTATCCAAGTTTCTCCAGATGTTCCGGATAATAAGGATAATTGTAGATTGTTGCCATGGTTGACAGTTCCTCAAATCCGGATATCAGCATGCCTTCATGATCAAGATCCGTAAATCCTAACGGACCGATTATCTTGGTCATCCCTTTCTTGCGGCTCCAATCTTCTGCGGCTTTCAGCAAAGCGGACGACACCTCGGGGTCATCTATGAAGTCTATGAATCCGAAACGGGCATCCTTGGAATTAGATTTCTCGTTTACCTGCTTGTTTATAATTGCTGCTATACGCCCTACCGGTTTTTTATTACGGTATGCCATGAAATATGCGGATTCGCAGAAATCGAATGCCGGGTTCTCTTCCGGAAGGAGAGTGGATACGTCGTCCGATATCAATGGCGGCACATAGTAGGGGTTGCCGTCGTAAAGGTCTATCTGAAACTGAGTGAATTTCTTAAGATTCGCCTTTGTCGGCTCAATCTGTTTGATTTCAATCATAATAGTAAATTAGCTTTTAACCGTCAGCCATATCAAGAGCGCAGCCATCAGGAGTATGAATACGCATATTATTGTGAAGAGTTGGCCTGAATTACGTTTCTCTATAGCGAGTTGAAGATCTGAAATTGAATGATACGCAGGGCTGTCGTTTTCGCACTTGTTTGCGATGCGGCGCAGGCGGGGAAGAGATGTGGGCAGGTGATCAAGCACCTCATTCAATACTTTGCCGTAGCTTCGTATGTCTTCACATGAGTCGAATGGAGTGATGCTTGATTTCTGTGCGTATCCTACATTAATTAATTTCAGGTTCTCATTATACTCCGTAAATATTATTGTTTCCGGAGTTATAGGGTCATGCACGAGATGGTTCTCTTGGATATATTCCATAGCATCGAGGAGCTGAGTCTCAAGGCGATGCACGATTTTAGGGGTTAGTCGCTTTTCATCAATGAGTCTTCTGAGTGAATACCCATACACGTCATCGGTGATTATGGCGAGCCCTACACCCGGCACCTCCTCCAGGTCGTTGACCATCACAATGTTTGGGTGCGCAAGATTATAACGGGTGTCAAACTCGTTCTCAAGCATCTTGCGATATTCGGGATTGTCGGCATATTCTTTTTTAAGAGCCTTAAGCATTACCCACTTACCATGTTTCCGTATTGTATATACGTCATAGTATTTTTCGCCCCATTCAGGGAGCAATGTGAGATCCGACCATTTTCCCGAAGGATCATTGATCGGTATTTTTTTCTCTTCTTTGCTTATGTATTTTAGATCTTCCATGCGGCATTCCCCTTAACTTCCTAATTGATAATATCGAATCCTGTGTATTTGCGCAGACACTCGGGAATTATGATACCTTCCGGTGTCTGGTTGTTCTCAAGCAGTGCGGCAACGATGCGAGGCAACGCGAGAGCCGATCCGTTGAGAGTGTGGCAAAGCTGTATTTTCTTGTCTTCATCGCGATAACGACATTTCAGACGGTTTGCCTGATATGATTCGAAATTGCTGACAGAAGACACTTCGAGCCATCGTTGTTGAGCTGCCGACCACACTTCGAAATCGAATGTGATAGCAGAAGTGAAGCTCATGTCGCCACCACATAAACGGAGTATGTGCCACGGTAGTCCGAGCTTTTCGAGCAGTCCCTGCACATGATCTTTCATTTCTTCAAGGGCTGCGTAGGAATTTTCGGGCTTTTCGATACGCACGATCTCTACTTTGTCAAACTGGTGAAGACGGTTAAGTCCGCGCACGTCTTTGCCGTAGCTGCCGGCTTCACGGCGCCAGCAAGGTGAATATGCGCAGTTCTTCTTTGGAAGCTCCGCCGCGGGTATTATTTCGTCGCGATATATATTTGTTACCGGTACTTCCGCTGTTGGAATCAGGTAGAGATTGTCAAGTGTCACGTGATACATCTGACCTTCCTTGTCTGGAAGCTGACCAGTGCCGTAGCCTGATGCCTCATTTACAACGAACGGAGGCTCAACCTCTACATATCCTGCTTTCCAAGCTTCGTCGAGGAAGAATTGTATGAGGGCACGCTGGAGACGTGCTCCTCTGCCTACGTAGAAAGGGAAGCCGGCACCTGTAACCTTGACTCCGGTTTCAAAATCTATGAGGTTGTATTTCTTTGCCAGTTCCCAGTGGGGCAGGGCATCGGCGGGAAGTTCGGGAATTTCGCCACCTGTCTTTTCGACTACGTTTTCTTCTGCCGTTAATCCTTCCGGCACTGCAGCGCAAGGCAGGTTGGGGACAGTGAGCAGAAGATTGCGCATCTTTTCCTCACATTCAGCAAGACGATCTTGCAAACCTTTCGTTTCACCCTTAATGCGGGCAACTTCCCCTTTTACTTTTTCTGCCTCATCTTTTTCTCCCTGCTTCATCAGAGCACCAATGGATGCTGCCAACTTTTTCAAGGTAGAGGCGTCATTATCTGTTTTCTGCTGGAGACGACGACGCTCAGCATCTATTTCAAGTATTTCCGTAATTACGGCTCTGCCGTCAAACCCCTTGACGGCGAGGCGGCTGATCACAAACTCGGGATCAGCCTTTATGACATTTATAGTAAGCATTTCGGATTATTTGTTTAGGAGAGTTTTGACCATTTCAGATATCGCACGTCCTTCTGCGCGTCCAGCGAGGCTTTTGGATGCCACTCCCATCACTTTCCCCATTTCTTTGGGACCGGTAGCACCGGTAGCCGCGATGATCGCAGATATTTCTTTTTCAAGTTCTTCAGCGGTAAGCTGTTTGGGGAGATATTCCTCAAGCACCGAAGCCTCGGCGAGTTCGTTTTCGGCGAGTTCAGGGCGGTTGTTTTCGGTATATATTTTTGCGCTTTCCTTGCGCTGTTTCACCATTTTCACCAAAATCTTGGTGGCAGCTTCATCAGAAAGTTCACCATTGGCGCCCTTGGCGGTTTTAGCCTCAAGAAATTCCTTTTTTGCGCCTCTCAAAGCTTCGAGACGTACTTTTTCGCGTGCGAGCATCGCTTTTTTGATGTCATCGCTAACCTGATCAAAAAGATTCATATCTATAATGATAATATTTTTTATTCATTTTAAGTGCGGCAGAATCACGTTGATTAGCCGTGATGTTAATTTGCCTATTGATGAAGTTTTATGGACATAATAACTTCAACTTGCAAAAATAGTCTAAAAATACGTAAAATGCTAATGATTTGTTGGTTTTTCGAAGAGGTTGTTGTAAAAAGTTTCAGTAGAGGAACTAAAGTTTGATGACGGGATAGCATGAGATTAGGCAGGATGGAATAAGATAAAAGGTCTTTTCTCTCGAAAAGACCTTTTATCGGTGGGCGATTACGGATTCGAACCGCAGACCCTCTGCTTGTAAGGCAGATGCTCTAAACCAGCTGAGCTAATCGCCCGATAGCGTTTTGAAAAGAATTGTTGTTATAATCGGTGGGCGATTACGGATTCGAACCGCAGACCCTCTGCTTGTAAGGCAGATGC
>CAMYSW010000117.1:0-7512 GCA_947297425.1 uncultured Porphyromonadaceae bacterium | reverse complement strand
ATGTTTATTCCATGCAACGTCATCCAGTCTATCTCTTTTTGCCAACGCTCCCAATCCCAGAAAGCCATCGAATATGAATGGGTGCAATAATTCAGATAATAACGTTGCGAAGCATCCGTGGTGCGTCTTTCCACCTTTTTAGGAAGTGGAAGATTATCCGGAATATCAGCTGTCATCATATTCCAGCTAAGATGTATATTCGGATAATACTTGAGATACCAATTCAATCCGGCTGCCATATTGACAATCGAATTGCCCTTGATTAACGGTTTTCCATCTTTTGCCGAAATTTCAAAAAACTCCTCGGGGGTATCAACCTGTTCAAAAATAAATTTTCGGGAACTACCGGGACAAACCCGTTCCAACAGATCAGCAACGGGATGACATGCCGATTCCCAAACGAGACGCAAGTCTTCCCATTTATAATATCCCGGAGCTGTCTCCTTAACTCCGATAACCCGCATAGGTCTCTCATTCAGTCGCGGAGCCGCGATCACGTCTCCCGTGGCATTTCTCAGGAGCGTCATCTGGAAGTTCGCGCCCATTGGGGTCAGTTTATAAGTCTGCCAAGAGCAGGCGGCTTGATCAGGCCCCGCGACAGATCCGGCAGCGTCCTCCGCTCCCATCAAAGCCAACAGGCGCAAAAGCGCCGTGTCATGACCGAATCTGAGATCCACAGCCGTTGCCCGTTTTCCCACAATTGCTTCGTCAGCCCGATCAATTATCTCACTTAGCAAATTCACAGCACTGCGTGGACCGGCACCTGTCCCGTCCGGAGAATTGGCATGACACACATACATCTGATAATTGGAAGACTTCCATTGATTATAAAGATCCTCAGGCTCAAATACACCTATAATATCTTCATCAATACCGTCCACATCCTGCACGTCTATTGCCACATCATAAATATACTGCATGAGCTTCGGCAACCGATCCACCTTCGATGGATCTTTAAAAAGTTTTGCAGCCGTAACCTTGGAACAAGTCAACGAATCTTTTGCCTGTGCAAAACGTTTGCGCCAGTCAGCATCCTTCTTTTCGAGGCTGCGGGTATTATCGTTGTGCTTCATTATAAATTCCATGTCGGCAGGAGTGGAATGGCGGTCCACAATTAGTTTAGGATTTTGTTTCACCAATTCCTCCGAAAACGCAGACATTGAAATGATGCACCTTGGCTCCATCGACGAGCGTGCAATGATCCTCGCATTACCTTTGAAAAGGTTCGGAAACCTCTTCATCATCCTTGAGGCTATACCTTTATGCTGGCGTTCGCCGAGTTTCGTCAGTTCACCCCAATGCCCCCGCGTGTGATCTCCAAGTTTCTCCACTTTTGCGAGCACCTCTTTTCCGAGATCTGTGAGATTACCCTTGGTTGACTCCACACGCAACCCGTCGGCTACATTATCATGAAGCCTCTTGTTTATAACCCAGCGCGACCCATGCCTACCGTAATGAGTTATATAAAAAGGTTCATAACCATCAGGCACCGGAGCCATGGAGTCTGTTGCGTGAGGATAGGCATAATAAATGCCCCCTGCCTTGTTCGGATCTGATTTGATCTCCGTCCGTATCTGTTTGTCAATACATACATGTTTGCCTGAAGCCGTTCCTTTTGCCGAAACGCCCGATACGAGTCCAAACATGGATACGAAAAGAAGAACTTTAAGTTTGTTCATGTTATGTTAGATTTTATAATTAAGTAAGTAATAAAAATTAACCTATATATGTAAGTAATGAAATCTTTAATTTTTATTACTTACTTATATATTCTCAAACCTATCTTACAGAGTCTTGCCACTTGGCACGAAGTTCGTTCCATCGATAATAACCGGGGGCAAACTCCTTCACTCCGCGAATCTTTGCCGGCTGTTCGTTCAGGCGGACGGTGGCGATCTCTTCGCCGTTATTATTACGGAATACAACAAGCTGGAGATTTGCAGCCATCGGAGTCAACCTATATGTCTGCCATACCCGAGACGCCTCGTCAATTCCCTGCACCTCATCGTCACTCCCCTCTATTCCCATTAACGCCAAGAGACGCAAGAGGAACACATCATGACCGAAACGGAGGTCTACCGCCGTGCGCTTGCCCGAAAGTGCATCGTCCGCACAGGCAAGGAAATCAGAAAGCAGGTTCTTTGACGACAGCGGTCCAAGGTGCTTGCCATCAAAAGAGTTGCCATGACGCACATACATCTTGTATTCCTCACCTTTCCATAAATTATACAGGTCCTCATGGTCAAAATAAGGCAGGAGATCCACATCAAGTCCGTTTACATCCTGCACTGCTATAGCCACATTGTGAAGATTCTTCATGAATTTAGGCTGTTTCTTCACTTTCGAAGGCTCCTTGAAAATCTTGGATGCTGTCACCTTGCATTGATACAAGGAATCACATTTCTTTTCATAAGATTCCTTCCATGGCTGCGGATCGTTATATATAGCCTTCGCCTCCTTGGTATGATAAGCTATAAACCGCATATCGGATGGTGTGGCATGACGCTGCACCTCTATCTTGGGATTATTCTCTTTCAAAGCCTCCGTAAACGCCGCCATAGATATTATGCACCGCGGCACTATCGAGCTACGTGCAACGATAGTATCTCCGTCACTAAACAACTCCGGGAAACGCGCATACATCCGATTGGCGATATCTTTATGTTGCCTCTCACCTAAATAAGACAACTCTCCGACATGTCCTTTGGTATGGTCACGACATTTCTCTACAATCTTCATAACCTCAACACCTGTTTCAGTCAAATTGCCCGCCTTATGTTGGGCCTTAAGCTCCGCAAAAGTCTTATCATGCAGGCTTTCGGAAGAATGCCAACGTGATCCGTGGCGACCATAATGACTGACATAAACCGGCTTAAAACCGCGAGGTGTAACCGGAAGCGAATCCGAAGTGTGAGGATAAGCAAAATATATACCGCCGGACTTCTCCGGAGTTGTGGCTATTTCCTTACGGATAGCCATGTCAATGGGGTTTGCGGTAATCTTTTGCTTACTTTTCTTCGCATCGGCTCCAAACGGTGACACAATTGCTGCAGTTGCAATAATCAGGATTAATCTTTTCATTTTGAATATAGGTATTATAATATTGGATAAAGTACTATTTTACAAACTTTTAACCGAAGTCATTATCAATTCCTCTACATCCTGGACACTTCCGGAGAATGGACCTTTATTTTGCAATTTGATTGTGCACATGGCGGCTGCAAATATACCAGCCTCCTGATATGAAGCACCCTGACCTCTCTTATAAAGGTAGCCAGCCATGTAGGTATCTCCACAACCCGTAGCGTCCACAAGCTCGGATGCCGCCAATGCGGGGATTTCATAAAACTCTCCACCCGTATATATCAGAGAACCTTTGTCGCCCAAAGTTAACAGCACCTCCTTGCAGCCCCAATCCGCGAGTATGTGGGCAGCTTCATACGGGTCGGAAGTACCGGTCAGAACCTCCATCTCCTTCTCATTAGCCTTAAGGATGGATATATAAGGCATCGCTTCACGCTTCTTATCGTAATCGACATGGACCACGGCTTCTCCCACCACCTTACGGAGGTATCCCTGAACATCTACCGAAACAATCCCCTTGTTTGCCAATGCCTTGATCACATCCAAATCGAAATCATCCGCAAGGAGAGTGCCAAGATGATAGATATCCGCGTCTATATCCTTAAGATTATCTATGGTGAAAGGATCCGCCTTCGCAAGCACACGCTGCGTGCGATTGTTCATGTCTTCACCATATTTATTCTCAAAATATACCGATTTTCGACTTGGGATCACCTGGACCTCAATACCGTCAGAAATCAGTTCGTCAACCACTTCCATCTCGGTTTCGCCAAGCGACGTGACCAGCCGGAATCCTTCGTGGTCAAAATTCATGAGAGCTTTGGCGAAATAAAACGCCGTCCCCCCCGGCATATGCGCCTCAAAACGGGGAGTTATAACTTTATCGAGCGTTATATGCCCGATGCAGCATATATTTTTCATTAAATTCCTATTATTTAAATTAGTAAGTAACCAGAGATCCTGGATAGTTTTCAGTTTTCAGCTATAAGTTTTCAGTTTTCAGAATACTTCTAAAGCCTAACGCCTAAAACCTAAAGCCTAACACCTCACCTTCATCGCATATAAAAGGACAAAGAAATAGCCGACCGCCGGAATAATAAAGGCAGTAGACATTGAAGTGGCATCAGCAACCAATCCCATCAAGGATGTGCCCACAGCTCCGCCGATAGGGGTCATCATAAGGAATGAAGAAGCAATCTTCACAGATTTACCGGCATTGCTGATCGTTATAGCAAAAATTGTAGGGAACATGATAGCTTCGAAAGCATAACATACGAATACACCCGCCTTTGAAACAACCCCTATGTTCAGTGTCACGGCAACCGCACCCAAAACAGTCATGACTGCGCAAACGAGAAGCACCTTTTCCGCCTTTATCTTGCTCATTATGGCACTTCCTGCCACTCTTGCAACCATGAACAATCCCAATGCTCCGAATGACAGCACGACTGACGCTGTCGTTTTGTCCATCCATCCGTCAGAGGTCACATAATTTATGAAAAGGGAATTTATGGAAATTTCCGCTATTTCATAACAGAACAGAGCAAGAAGACCATAGCGGAAAGTTTTCCGCCTCCACAAACCGGTTATAGTGTCTACTATCCCTTTTTTCTCTTCATCTTCCCTCTCATCTACGGTTTCATTATTAATCTCCGGAAGTTTCACGCGAGAAAAAAGAAGTGCCGCCAACAGGACTATACATCCCATAATAGTATAAGGCACTTCCACTCCACCATCATTCCCGGAAAACAAGAACCCACCGACGATAACCGGCGCGAGGATACAGCCGAGACCATTGAAAGACTGTGCCAGATTAAGACGGGATGCAGCCGTTTCCCTGTCACCGAGTTCGGCGGCATAAGGATTCGCGGATGTCTCGAGCATCGCAAGCCCGCATCCAATAACGAACAGCGCACCAAGGAATATAGGGAATGACATGAACGATGCGCCAGGTATGAACATTAGTGAACCGATACCGAACAAAAGCAGACCGGACACCACTCCCCGGCGATAACCGAAACGGGTGATCAATATACCTGCAGGGAGAGCCATAAGGAAATATCCCAGGTATGTTGTCGCCTGAATTAATGTCGATTGTGTAATTGAAATAGACAGCGATTCTTGAAAATGCTTATTTAGCACATCAAGTATTGCGCGTGCAAATCCCCACATAAAGAAAAGGGAAGTAATGAGAATAAAAGGCAGCAGATACTTCTTGCTTACAAGTTTCATGATTGTCTAAGATAGAAGTTTTTTTCAATTAAATTATCACTCCATTGTGACTATGAACTGCAAATTTACAAAAAAATATTAAGAAACCATTTAAAATAGAATGTAACAAAAGTGCAGTTGCCCCATACTCATAGTTTTTTTGCCAAACGTTAAGAACTAAGAAATCAATAGTAATATGGTTAAAACATGTTAAAAGTTTTAAAAAGTGTAGTTTTTACACTATTGATTACTATATTTGCAACAATTAAACTCATCAAGCAAAAAATTTTATATTGGTTTACTTCTCGTAAAATTCTCAAAAACATGGAATTTACTGCTTAAGATGATACCATAATAACAACTTTTAGTTAACCTTACATTCATGAGTTATTTAAGAAAAGCTTGCGTGGGGAATTATACCACCCCTCCTGTTTCTAAAAAATGGAAATGGTTCACCATTATTCTGGTGTGCCTCATGACCACCCTTACGGCAAACGCTCAGAATCCGGTTACCGGCACAGTCACAGATCAAGCCGGAGAGCCTCTTATCGGAGCAAGCGTCACTGTTCCCGGCACCAGTGTCGGCACATCAACCGACATTGACGGAAATTTCAAGCTTAATGTGGCACAAGGTCAAAAGTTGCGCATTTCTTATGTCGGATATCTTTCAAAAGAAGTGACAGTGAAAGGCAACCATATCACCATTGCCCTCAAAGAGGATAACGAGATGCTTGACGAGGTAGTCGTGATCGGTTACGGCACAATGAAAAAGAAAGACCTTACCGGTTCCATAACTACTGTCAATTCCAAAGACCTCAACGTAGGTTCCTACACCGATCCGGGTCAGTTGCTACAAGGTAAGGTTCCCGGACTTGTAGTAGTGCAGAACTCAGACCCCAACGGCGGTGTCAATTCTTTGACACTTCGTGGAGCTTCCACTCTCAACAATTCAACGGAACCCCTCTATGTTGTTGACGGAATCCCGGGAGTGAACCTTAACCTTATCCCACCTGCCGACATTGAGAGTATCGATGTGCTCCGCGATGCTTCGGCTACAGCCATCTATGGTTCAAAGGCTGCCAATGGTGTAATCATTGTAACTACTAAAAAAGGCTCGGATGGTCCGGCTCGTGTATCCTACCAGGGTTACGTATCCTGGGAGCGCATCGCCAACGACCATAAAATGATGACAGCCTCGCAGCTTCGCCAATATGCCGAGGAGAACAACATCTCAATCCCCAATGACAAAGGAGCCGACACCAATTGGGCAAAAGAGACACAGCGCACAGGTTTCGCCACTAATCACAATCTCTCCATCTCCGGTGGCACCAAAAGCACGAGCTACAACGCTTCGGTGAACTATATCAAGCGTGACGGTATTATAAAAGGCGTAGGCAACAACCTTTTCACGGCGCGTGCATATGTTGAAACAAAACTTCTCAAAGACCGACTCCTTTTGGGAGCCGGTGTCAACGGCAACATCCGTAACGAATGGGGCGTCCCCCGCAACAAGCAGGGAGCTTCAGTATACGAGGCAATGTATTATTACTCACCCCTTGAACCGGTGCGCAATGAAGACGGATCGTGGTATTCCAATACAGATGTATCTCAATATTACAACCCTCTTTCACAGGTATATGAAGATCGTTCTATGGCAACTTTCAAGCGTTGGCAAGTAACGGGCAAGGCTCGTCTGAAAATCCTTGAAGGACTTTTCCTCAATGGCAACTTCGCCTATGAGAACCAGAACAAGAATTACAAAGAATACCTTTCTACCGAATCGCAGACCAACCATCGTCACGGTCAGACCACTCGTGAAGTCCTCGACTGGGAAAGCAAACTTATGGAAATATTTGCCAACTATGACAAAGACTTCGGCGAAGATCACCGCATGGCACTCATGGCAGGTTATTCATGGGAGGAGCGCAAAGACGAAGAAGGTTTCGGAGCAAGGGGATACAACTATTATGACGACTCACTTGGATGGAACGATATAGGAATGGCAAACTCTTGGGATACAGATCCTGTTTATGGCAAACTTTATTCCCTGACCCGCATGATTTCATTCTACGGACGTGCTAATTATTCCTACAAATCCAAATATCTCCTGCAGGCAGCTGTCCGCCGTGACGGAGCCTCCACTTTCGGTTCGAATAACAAATGGGCGACTTTCCCCTCAGCCTCCGTGGCATGGCGCGTGACAGGAGAAGACTTCAT
>CAMYSW010000116.1:0-7532 GCA_947297425.1 uncultured Porphyromonadaceae bacterium | reverse complement strand
TATCAAGCTTGGTGCCTCGCTCAAGAGGGGTACCGGATCCTTTGGATGATGCGAACGGTTCTGTCAGCAACGTTACTTTAAATCCCGTGACCACCCCTTGATTATGCGACATGCATGCCTTTGCCGATGCAAACGAGAATGCCATAAACAATGCACAGAGCACTACCAATGCTATAGCTCCGAAAAAACCGATTTTACGTAAAAGCACTTCCTGCCGGAATATATACACCGCAATGCAACCACATAATAAGACAAACGAAATGCCCCCCCATAGCGCCCATGTATCTGATGTGTGGCTATGCGTGACATAATGCTTCAATTTGTATAAAAACGAAGGCTCGTCGGGTACGACAGAAATATTCTTGCCTTTGGCATTGGCTTTATTGCCATCTTCAATTTTAGAAAGGATATATGCACGATTATTACGAACCGTCTCATCGGACGGGTCAAGATACAAACTCCTTTCATAACAAAGAAACGCCTGTCCGTAATCTCCGGCTTTGGCATATGCATTACCCATATTTGCAAGCAGCTCAGCTGAGGTGCCTTTTTCCTTGGAAATCACATTATAGATTTCTGCTGCCTCGGCATAATTTCCAGCCTTATATGCCTTTTCAGCTGCTTCAAGAGTATTTTCTGCAAATATATTGAAATTTGATATGGACAAAAGCCCCAGTACCAATACTATTAATTTAATTTTCATACTGCCTTAAACGATTTCTCAAGTTGATTTATAGAATCTATTGCGGCATTATAGACTTCTTCCATACCCGCTTTGCCAGATTCCGGAGAATATTTGGCAAACTCGCTCCTGTCAAGAATATCAACAAAACCTGCAATGCTATCCTGCGATATACCCCTTGTCTCTAACACAGATTTGATATTATCCCTCATAAGTTCTGAGGTTGGCATCTTAAGCTTGTCGCTCATATAACCCCACATTGCGACAAGCAACTCATCATAAAAAGCATCTGCGTTACCCGCTTTCAAGGCAGAAGACGCTTTCTTCAGCCTACGGCGGGCAAGTTTATCAGCACGTCGGCTATTCAGCGCTGCTATATCTGAATGAGATTTAAGGTAACTCCGATATCCAAATACAGATACAGTCAATGCAAAGAAAGGAATAATAAACCACATCCAGTATATAAACCGGTAAACAATAGGCTTATGCTCTTTTGCCAAATCTTTTATATTTACATGCTGAAGTTCGGGGTTAAACTTCAAACGCGAATTGGTCTGAGACTTACCGGAAGACTTCCCTTTTCCTACCGTTATGTTATACTCTTTGGATACTGAAGTCTCATATTCACCCGTTTCGGGATTAAAATAAACCAACTTCACTGGAGGAATCCTGAAATTACCCTCCTCAAGGGGCATAAATGAATAATCAAATGATACCGAACCCGAAACATTGGAAGATCCAATATTAGCCTTTACATCTGTTTTTGGAGTATAGACTTCAAGTTGCGAAGGAAACAAAGTTGAAAGATCCGGAAGTTGCACATATTTCAAATTACCGGAACCGGTTACTATATATTCAATCGATGCAGCTTGATTAGTCTTGAATGTATTTGTCTTAAGTTGAGATGATATTGTAAACTTACCGACCCCCCCGGAAAAATCAGCAGGTTTGGGAGATGGCAGCTGACGAACATTAATCGTCAGATCATTAGGACTTACATTCAACTGCAATGGAGAACTTACCGACATATTTCCCCAAAATGGGTCATGATAATATTCCCTTTGATCCACAGAAACAGTATATGTATTACCAACAACCTTCAATTGCCCCGTCATCTGAGGAAATATTATATAACGGGCAATAACGGCAGTGGCATAAGTCTTGCCATTATAAGTTTCATAATCCAAAGAATTGGAAACCGCTTTTGACTCCTCTACAACAAAGCCGTCGAACTTTGGAGCAGCCGTCGCTCCAATAAACTTAATAGCATCATAGGTAGTGTATAATTTTACGGTATAAACCAACGCCTGCTGTTCATATACGTTGGATTCCGACACTGTCGCCTTCATAAAAAGGTTCCCGTCTCCCTTGCCAATGAATTTAGGCTTATCCGTATTTATATCCTTATTACCCTGCGAAGACGCATTTCTTCCGGGCACCTGTGAAGTCCCGCCTTGACTCTTACCGATAGTGTACCTGAGTTGATTACTTTTAACACCTCCTACAGAAATAGGTCCGAATGTATATGTTCCCTCTTTCTGAGCACGTAGAGTTACCGTCCATGTATTGCTAACGGATTGTGTCACGCGTCCATTCACATTAATAATGCCCGATGATTGACCAGTATGGTCAAAATACATTACTTTGGCACCTCCAATATTTGAAGGGATCTCTGGACTGCCGTCAGCGTTGCTTACTTCAATATAGATATAGAACATGTCGCCCACCTCTATTGAACGTTTTCCTCTGGCAGGGCTTTCATAAAGTTTCACTGATTGAGCAAAAGACGGCATCGCCGTCAGCATCAGCATCAATAGCAATATGTGAATTTTCCTAATCATATTATCTTAATTCATGAATTGGAAATTGACAAAATAAACCTAAGTAATAAAAATTACATAGATCACTTACTTATTACTTATATGTCAAATGGTTTGATTTTTGTCACCGAAGATTTAACATCTATTCTTATAGGCTCGGATTCAGCCACTTCATACCTACGGGTTCTCGGGTTAAAATAACCAAATCTAATCACTCCTATTTCACAATCATTTATATCCGTCGGCACAAACTCACATTCGAGTTCAAGTTCAGACATGATTCTACCTCTGTCAAAATACATGTCATTACTTTCGGAAAAAGATTTCAATTTATTGCCTTTTCCGAATGCTTCCTTATATTCCGGCAAGATATCGGATCCAAGAATACCATTACCTTTGACCACTACATAAACACTCGCCTCCTCATTGACGATTATGTCTCCGCGAGGAACAATTGTCTTGACTTCAAATTCTCCCACAGCTCCGGAAAATGTTGTGTTCTCCTTAACTTTGGGTAATGGCTTGATCTTAAAGTCAACCGGTGTCATACGTATCGTCTGCGATTGTGTTTCCACACCATAGAGTCTACCGAAAAACGAATCATTATTTATTACCGGCACATTAACCGCTATTTCATATTCACCTCCCATCATATGATATTTTCCATCCTCATTAATGGAGAATAAGAAGGAACTGATCGGTAGCGCAAGATACTCTACCCCCTTTATAGTTTCCCTACGAAGCGGCACAGATTCCGGAAGAGGTGAAATATATGCAAAACTACCATTTTTCAATATAGGAGGCACAAGCTCTTTGACATAAGCTATTTCTCCATTAGTTGTATATAACCAGACAGTAGCATTTACACATTCCCGACAAAATATGTCGGATTTGTCAAACTCACATTTTATAAACATGTTTTTATGATCCTCCGCAAGGCAATATGCTTCTCCTGTCAAGAATATTGAAGAGAATAATAAAAACAATTGTATATATAGTTTAGTATGAATCATAATTCTATCACCATCTCTTCCTCGAACCACCGGAGCCATTGGTTTTCTCACCTTTGTTGGCACGATTCACCCTTGCACGGGTTTGGTTCTCCTTATTGTCCATTGCCTGCAGAATCTGATTTGCGGTTTGCTGACTAATACTATTGTCTTTTCGCTCGTCTTTCTTATTCTGATCCTGGTTCTGCTGCTGGTCTTTATTCTGATTCTGATTCTTATCTTGATCTTTGTTTTGATCTTGATCCTGTTGTTGGTCTTTATTCTGATCCTGCTGGTTTTGATCCTTGTTTTGATCTTGATTCTGCAGTTGCTTCTGAGCTATCCTCAAGTTTTTTCTCGCAGATTCATCTTCAGGATTTATTCTCAACGCCTGCTTATAATACTCAATAGCATTTTTATATTCCTTAGTATTATATTCAAGATTCCCAAGATTATAATTCGCCTTAGATGCAAGACCCGGTTTTTCTTTAGCCAAAGCAGCTACGGATTCAAGATTTTTACGTGCGCCATCAAGCAAAGACTTACTTTTAGGTGTCGTGTCTTGAGGATTGGTAACCTGCTTTATCTGGGCAAGCCCAAGATTATAGCGACTAACTGCCGAAAGTGAATTTACACCCAATGCTTCCTCATATTTCTTTGCTGCTTCAGAGTATTTACGTTCCGTAAAAAGCTTATTACCTTCGCTTATAAGTTTACGCTCCTCCCTGACAGACTGAGCATTTGCCGACAAACCTATAGCTGTGGCAGCAAGTAATAAAATTGGTAATATGTAATTTAACTTCAACTTCATTTTTTCTTATCCTCCTTATAAAAGAAAGTGAACCTATCAAGCCAGCCGATCTTCCGGTCAAGCACAAAAATATCAAGGATTATGCATAATATCGCCAACCATGCAAACACGGAAAACAATTCATCATGCTGAGCATAAAGACTTGATTCAAAAGCAGACTTCTTGAGTGTGTCAAGTTGCTTTTCAAGTTCATTCAACGCATCCTTGTTGGATGCATTCACATAAATTCCGTTTCCTGCTTTTGCAATATCCGCTGCCAAGTCTTCATTAAGTGATGTCTTTACAGGCTCACCGGATTGGTCATCAATCATCGGATATCCATTTATTGTCAACGGCACAGGAACCGGACTTCCGACACCTACCACATCAAGTTGAATACCGCTTTTAGCAGCAGTCTTGGCAGCTGACATTACACTTTCCCTGTCATCCAATTCTTCTGCATCAGTAATGAGAATCACCGCCTTCCCGATATTTTTATCTTCGCTGAAAGATGCCATTGCCATATCCAGCGCCGCAGTTATGTTCGTGCCTTGATCCGCGACTTGAGACGGATCTATGGAATTAAGAAACATTTTAGCAGAAACATAATCATTGGTAACCGGAATCAGCGTATATGCAGAACCGGCATACATTATCAATCCGACCCGATCATTATCCAACCTGTTGATAAGTTTCTCCAAAGTCATTTTTGCAGTACGCATACGGTCCGCACCTTGGGGATCTTCAGTAGCAGATGCCAACATTGAATTTGAAGCATCCATCGCTATGATCACCTCGATACCTTCCTTGGTGGTTTTCTGATCTTTTATACCGCCCCACGGTCTTGCATACGCTATTATAATAAACGTCAAGGCAAGCATCTGCAAGGTAAGCTTGATTGGAGGCTTATACGGAGACACATCCGGCATAAGACTGACAATAGAATCTTTCTTGCCGAACTTTTTCATGTTCTTTCTTCTCGCATAACGTGCCCATGCGTACATGGCAACGAAAACCGGCACGAGAAATAAAAAAATTAATATTTTAGGATATGCAAAACTGAACATCTCAATGTACTCTAAATTATCAAGGGATTCTTCGGAGAAGTGTATATCTGATCAGAAGCTGCAGAGCTATTGCCAAAAGTGCAATCATTACCCACGGCATGAAATTCTCTTCCGTATGAGTATACTTGTTGACATCAAGAGTTGTCTTCTCCAAGGAGTCAATCTCGTTGAATATATCGCGCAGCATCCTTGAATCAGTTGCCCGGAAATATTTACCTTTAGTTATCTCTGCAATATTTTTAAGAGCAGATTCATCAATCTTTGTTTCCATTGTAGTGGTTGAAAAACCATAAGGATCCGTTACCTGAATGGTTCCATTAGTACCCACACCTATTGTATAAATCTTTATGCCCTTATTCTTTGCTATCTGAGCAGCCGTAGCCGGAGCTACATCGCCGGCATTGTTAGTGCCGTCTGTTAAAAGAATGATACTCTTTGATTTCGCCTTACCTGATGTAAGACGGTTTATGGCACTTGACAGACCGTCTCCTATGGCCGTTCCGTCATTCAACAAACCGGTCTTAACACCGCTGATAGCGTTTATCAATGCCGGTTTATCATTCGTCAATGGCATCAAAGACAGACTCTCGCCTGAAAAAACGACGAACCCTATGTTATCATCAACTCTCTGATTAACGAATTTTTGGGCAACATCCTTTGCAGCATCAAAACGTGTAGGCTGCAAGTCTGTGGCAAGCATTGAGCTGGAGATATCAAGAGCAAGCACTATGTCCGTACCCTCTACCCTTGACGTTCTCTTTGAATCATGTGTCTGAGGTCTGGCAAGCGCAACAATAAGAGCTCCGACACCTATCAATTGAAGTGCGAAACATACATGCATCAATATGACTCTCCAAGACGCCGGAGTTCCTTTAAAAGCACTTACTGTAGATATGCCTATCGACGGACTTGAATTACGCCATTTCAATATATACCATGCAATAAGGGGTATATATATCAAAAAAAGTAAAAGTATCAGCGGATGCTTAAACAACATGTTTCACCTCCTTTCCTGCCTTATTAGACGAAGTAGTAGCATTATTTTCATCCTCAGGAACGGGCAACGGCTTAGTCTCCTCAACGAACTTAACGGCATTGTCATATGACGCAATATTGTCATCCGGGAGTGGACGAACTTTGGCAAACTTCACAAAATCCGCCATATTCAGAATGTTACGGACATAATCGCGTTTTTCTCGCGTTTCCTTATTATTCTTCATTGCACCAAGAATCTGCCTGGATGTCATTTCTATGGCGTTTATACCGAACCGTCTGAATAGATAAACCCTAAGAATATCAGTAAGTTCTGTAAAATATTCTTTCTCCATTCCCTGCTCCCAAAGTTTTTTCTCCTTCAGTCCCCGTAAATCTGCCATGGCTACTTCATAAGGTGTAGGAACAGGTTTCTTGCCCAAGAGCGACCCATCCTTGCGATACTTAGTCCATGCATACAGGAATGCAGCAATTGCCAACAAAACTATAAGCAATATCCACCAGTAGTCCAATACCCAGTCAGGCACGGCATCGAAAATTGATGCATCCTCAGGATCTGCCACGTTTGCATAATCATCAATTGGCGTGTTTGCATCAACCATAACAGGCACAACCTTTAACGATACACTGTTGGATACAGCCGTATCCCTGCCAATGACAAATGCGATTTCGGGAAGCTGATAATACCCGGAATCGAAAGCCTGAACAGGAACACTATATTCGATATGCCACATCCCTCCTTTATCGGATGTGTCTGCCTTTACAGGTGCACGCAGCTCCACACTGTCACCACAAATACCGACAATCCCGTTTTCTTTCATTCCTGAAAAAATCGGGAAAACTCCTTTGGCATCCTTTTTCTGATCAACCGACACCTTAAGATGAGTCATACGTCCCATCATGAGTATCGTGGAATCAAGCTTTGCAGTAACGAGGGTTTGCGATGCAGATGCAGGGAGAATCACAGCAAAAACTGCAATAATCGCCAACCATATTGTCTTTCTATACAACATTTGAAATGAAATGTAAAAGTCTTTTGTCATTTCAGCGGTTATCTTGACCCGCGTCTTCTGAATAATCCCAATAAAGCTTTAACGAAATCTTCATCAGTAGTGACAGAAGCAAGATCCACACCGCTACGGGTCGTAACGGAAACAAGACGCTGCTGTCGCTCATACCATGACTTAGCAT
>CAMYSW010000115.1:0-7645 GCA_947297425.1 uncultured Porphyromonadaceae bacterium | reverse complement strand
GAATTGAGCCAAAACATATTCCTGTCCATAGGCTATCAATTCTGACATTTTTATTATACTTTTTTCGCAGGAAGATGAAGAATATAAAAAAAGTAATTATTTTGCTGATATTTATAGTGCTGTTATCTTGCAATAAGATAGTTGCAGAAACTCCGGTAGTTCAAATGCTTGAAGGAGAAATCAGAGCCGGTTTGACTACCCCGATTGGTGGCTACCATACAGGGAAAGCGCAAATAAGCGCCTCTCTCGGCATTGAGGGTCGTTACAACATCAAAGGTACTCCGTGGGATTGCGGACTGATGCTTGATCTCTCCACCGCAAGACGCGGATATGAGCATCTGTATAATGACGGCTATGACCGCTGGCAAAGCAACCGTACTCTTGCATTAGCTCTGACAGGCGACTATAATTTGCGTCAAGGTACCAAGATAAATCCATTCGCGGGAATGGCGTTAGGCGCTGGCTTCAATGACGTAGTGGGAGACAAATATTTTCCGACAAAAGGTACGTCCTTTTATGCAGCTCCAAGAATCGGTGTTGAGTTTCTCTATCATATAAGAGTATGCGCACAGCTTAATCTATGTCGAAAAGGATATAACAACTTTAGTCTTTCATTGGGATTTGTGCTTGGTGGCCGTCCCAAAAAGAAAAATTGAAAAAACAGCTAATCATACCAAACCCTGCGGCTCCCGGAAAATGTCGGGATTCGCATCAAAAAAAGACCACCGAAAAAAATGATATTCATTTCTCGGTGGTCTTTACTATTTAGCCCGAACTATTTTTCGGTCGGATTAAAGTAGAGGAAAGTCTTGTCGGTTTCGTTTTTATGCTCCCGATGGCGGATAAGGTTCTTGATGCTGTCCTGCTCTTGGGGTGTGCCAGTCAAAAATTCTCTCTCATGGTTCAGTAATAACCGGAGTTCTTCTTCGGATTTATAGAGAGTCCGTTCTCTACGGTATAGCCATTCCACCTCCGTGAGTTTGTCGTTTTGACCAAGAAGATAGAAGAAGCCATAGCCGAACACAATATTGAATAAAAGGGAGACAGCGAAGAAGATATAGAACCACCGGGGGATTGATGCCCATATCGTACCGTTGGAGAGGTTGCGGACGCGATAGTTTAACCTTTCGGCAGAATCCTCCAACTTGGAGTATCGCTTTGCGAACGCTTTGTCGGCGCATTTCTGTGCGACTTTCTCAAGCGTGTCTTCGTCAATGACGGGATTTGACATCTTTTCCACTATCGGCCAGATGCCTTCGGTGACGGTCTTCACCGTGATTTTTGTTTGGGCTGTCAATCCCTTTTCCAGCAATTTAGAAAGGGATTCCTTCGTAGCTACGTTGTCAGGCACAACAACAGTTATTTCCGGCGCAGCCGCCGATTGAGGCGGAGGCGTTGCCTGTGACCGGGTTTCAAGTGTCGCGATGCGCTCCGTGTTGTCGGTTACCTTCCTTTGCAGTCCGTCAAGCTGCTCGCCTTGTTTTTTGACGGTATCATACATGTTTGCCATAGTTTCTAAAATCTAATTCCTTTTTTCTTCTTTTTACGTCTGTTCATCTCACGAGCAAATGCCTCTTCCTGCGGGTCGTAGCCGGGTCCGACCTTGAACAGATCCAGACCGTTTCCGATGACTGCCTCCGCAACCGCCTCGACAACATTCTGCTGTTTCGGCGGTTCTTGTTGCCGATAGACTACTTTCGGCTGCGCCACAGACCTCTCGCTTTGACCCTGCTTGCGGTTCAATTCAAACAGGTTGTTAAGTCGGCGATAGGTGAAATGTTGGTCAATCTTGCTGCCGTTCACCGTTATGTCACCGTCGGTAAACTTCACGCCGATATGTTTTCCGGTGTCGCGGTCATCATGGAACCTGACCTCAATCCCTGCGCAGTCAAGCCGACGCATGAACTCATCCCAAGATTTGCACCCATAGATTGCGGCGCGTATCTTGTCACGGAACTCCGGAATTTTGTCCTCATATTTCTGCTTCAGCGGCGAGTATGTGAGGCCGTATTTGTCTTTAATGTCTTTCACAACCTTGTCGCTCCGCTTGAAATTGTTGCGCTCATTGACCGCCTTTCCCGACATATTCACGCGGTTATAGACGATATGGAAATGCGGATGTTCCGTTTCCAAATGGCGCACGACAAGGTATTGAGTATCGGTTATGCTCATGCCTTGCATATACTCCTTTGCGAGTTTTGCCATGAAATCATCGGTCAGCCTCGGTGCGTCCGCCTTGTCAAAACTGATGGATATATGTCCGGCAGGGGCTTCCTTATCGGGCATGAAACCGTGCGCCGCCTCAAATGACTGTACCATTCGGCGATAGTCGAGAGTGAGAATATCGCCGCTGTCAATGATACGCCAAGTGTCAGGTGTGTACTCTTTTTTGTCGTGGAACTCGCGTGTGACATACCCCACGACATCATGAAACGAACCGCTTTTAAGTATTCTTGCAAACATAGTCAGCCTCCCTGTTTGGTCTTAATTTTCCGAGAATTTCCCAGAGTGTGTCGATTACTTTTAGTAGTTTCTGCGCCGCCCTGTGCATTTTCAGGGTGTTCAACCACGTTATAGCCTGATTGAAATCAGGGCTTAGGCGCAGTATTTGCTGTGAGATTTTCATCTCGGTTTCCGTCAGTCTGCTGACGATTGTGAGCCGGAACGCCCCGTGCCTGACGAACTCGGCAATCTTCACGCCGGAGGCTTTTGCCCTCTTGCGGAGGTCGGAGTATTCGGCCTCGGTCAGCTTGATTGTCACGACACGGTTCCTTCTCTCTTCGGTCGGCTTGGAGGGGCGACCGCCCTTGTTTGTATGGGTCACTTTCATTGTTGAAGTCATTTAATTGATTGTAATGGGGGAAGGCAAAGAGCGGCTTGTTCCGCGCAGTTTCGGGTTTCGTTTTCGGAGAAAAAGAAATCCCGAAACATATCCTTGCCTTCCCAATTCACTCCGTTTCTTGTGAAGCTGCCCCACGGTGTACCGGGTGCAGTGGTTCACTGCGATTTTCAGAGCTTGCGCCACGCTTCCACTTTCTGCCGGATCTCGGCGAGGTGGTTGCTGATTATGGAATTGGCGTAGGCGGTGGTGTTCGCTTTGCTGTCACCGATGCGACGCACGATGTAGTCAAGCTCGTTCCAAAGGTCATCGTCAAGAACGACAGTGTGACGCTTGCTGATTTTGAACGGCGCGAGATAGGCAGCCTTGTAGCTGTCAAGTTCCTCGCGGCTCTGCTTGCGGCTCATCCTCGTTGCCTTGGCTTCATCGGGCGCATCCGATGTATCGGGTTGAACGGTTGCAGTCGTTGCACTCGGTGTAATGACTGTATCGGTTGCGTCAAGTTCAACCGTTGAAGTTGGCTCAACGGCTACATCCGATAAATCGGTTGTACTTGGTTCAACCACTACGTTTGTTTCAGCCGACATATTGGTTTCATCAGTTCTATCCGATTTCTTCAGTATATCGGTGACACATGATTGGTATCTCGTATGGGTTGCACCCGGTTCATCTGATTGAGTCGCCGGCTTTGTTTCATCGGCAATGCCGATTTCATCAGTGAACAGTTGGGGTGATTGCATCCGGGCAACTTGATTTGTGTTGTCAACCGGGTTCACCGACTCAACTGAAACTGCTGATTTAGCCGATTTCTTCTTGTTGGACGATTTGGGTTGCTTCACGGAGTTATCGGGTGTGCCGTTCAACTGAGTTGAATCAGGCACGGAATTTACTTGCTGAATATGTTTCATACTTATATCTGGTTTGAAGAGTTTGTGAATACGCCGGATTTTCCGACAATTTCAGTTCCGTGGTGTCGCGCTTTCCTGTCGCTGCGTTTGCCCAGCAACTGATGATTGTGTTGAAATTGATAATTCGATGAAGAGAGGGTGTAACTATCTGCTGAATAGTTCGTTATTTTCTCATCGGCATTTCATCAATATTTTTATACCAACGAAAAGAAGAAGTAAACGGGTCAAAAGAGAAATTCATTTCCGATATTTTTTCTTTTCGGTGGTTCTAATCATTGTTGAGCCGATGATGAATGGGCGATGAGAAGAAAAGCCATTGACTGCTATGCTCTTATATACCTTTTCATCAATTCATCAAATTATCTAATCCAACGAGAAAAAAATTAAAGGTTCTCAAGCATCTGCCGGGTGACGGTGTAGAAGCGTCCAACCTTGCGGCTCTCAACGTATGCAGGTTCGTTGAGAAAAACTCCTATCTGGTATGTCGTGTATGAAGCGAGTTGGGAGATGGAGATAATTTCCAACACTCCTGTATCACCTTTCTCAGTGCAGTTCGGTCTGCCTTGACCCGTTGGTAGTCGAAGAGGTTAAGAATGTCGTTAATGCAGAATGACACGGCATCCACATTCTTCGTCACCATTATGTCCATAAGCAGCTCGGCGAGCTCTATCTCCACGCGGTTGCGGTTGGCGCGGATTATCCGCTGCAATGCCTCGGTGTCGGTCAGTGCAGGGTCAAACCACATACGGCTTTTCTCGGTGGTGGATAACGGTCGCTCAGAAAGATGGTACAGAAACGCGGGTATCTCGGCTTTTACCTTGTCGAGAAATGCCGTGTCATCGTGTTGCAGCCGTTCAATCTTCCTGACCCAATAGCGCGTTTCGCCGGGATCGATGACAACAGGCAGATACTCGTTGTTGGAGCAAAGCACGAACTTTGCGAAGAAACTCACCTCCTCGCGGTCTTGACCTTTCGCCTCCATCTTGTAGCGGTAGGTGGTGGAAAGTTTTTTCAGCCGTTCGGAGTCCTCGCGCTTGTTGAGCAACACCTCATCGACCACGATGATAAGTTTGCCGTTCTAATCCGAGTTGAACTGACTGCGGAAGCTTTCGTTTGTGTTGAAGGTCACATTGGCCTCAAACAATGCTTTGAGAAAGTTGAGGAATGTGGATTTACCCGTATTTCTTTCCTCCGACACAAGAAGGAGTATCGGAAGTTTCTGCAACGGCATCGTGTAGAGCAGTTGCAGATAGTCAAGACCGAGGTCGTACTGGCTTCCGAAAATATGCCGCACAAGAGCCTCGATTGTCGGCCACTCTCCCGGCATGGGGATATGGCTGATTGGTGAGTAACGGTTGAGGAATGTGCCGACAACGGGCTTGTAGTCGATGTGTGCCGGAACACAGCAGAAGCCGTCATACTTGGGAATGTTGGCAAGAAAGTCCTTGCCGTAGTCCTGCCGAATAGTCTATATGCTCCACGGCATACGGCACTCCGACAGTTCGCCCATAGCGTTGGGGCGCATGACGGTCTTGTAGTAGGTAGTGGCAATCCGCACAAAGCGGTCTTCCTTGATCTCGTTGTTCTCCATAGTGTTCAAGGATTAAGATCTCGCGCCACGCTCGGCGATTACGCGGGCCACATCGCTCTGGCGGTAAAACGCTTTCTTGCCGACCTTGACAGGAACGAGGATTTTGTTTCTTCCCCAGTTCCAAAGCGTGGTGTGGCACACTCCGAATTTCTCCATCACCTCCTTCTTCGACAGCAGGGCTTCCTGTGCCGCGCACACCATTGGGGTGAGCAGCTCCGCTTTCGCTGCCGCGATGGTCTGGTTCACCAAGAACAGCAGGTCTTCGGGGGTGACGCTGATGGTAATCCCGGTGACTCCGCTTTTAACTAACTCTAAAAGATTTTGCATAGGCAAATACTGATGCCGCCGGATTGTTAGGACCAAACGGTTTCGGCGGGCGTTATAAACCGTTCGGCCACCGCTCCCGTCTGGAACGGCGGTGCAAAGATAATGGGCAACTGCCCGCTTTGCAATAGTTATAACGCTGCAAATCAGCAAAATAAATTCGTTTAATTTCGTTCATTTAATTAAACGAATAAAACGAAATAAACGGTTTCAGAGCCACTCGCCGGAAAACAGGAAAAGCCACCCGACCGATAGGGTCAGATGGCTTCAGTTCCTTTGTAAAATCAGTTGGGTTGTATGTTTTCAGGCAACGGCCTTCTCAAATAATTGCGTTATCATTTCAAAATCCTTTTTGGACTGTCCTATGTCGATAATCCTTTTACCTCCGCCCATAGGCATGAGCAATTCATTGTGCGCCTTCTGCACACTTCTTACGCCGACAAACTTATGCTCCGTAAATTTTTCATTCAGGGCATCGTGGAAAGTGGTGATGTCGCAGTCCTCGATATGTGAACCTTCCTTCAAGAATATAAACAGCAGGGCAAGATGGTTGCCTTTGGAATGCTGTCTGATGACCCGTGCAATCCCGTCAATTATTTTATCGGTATTGGTCGGTATCAATTCCTCAAGCGGCTTGCGGATTCTCTTTCTGCCCCGTTGAGCAGGCATCTTGATGGCTTCCTCTTTTTTCTCGGAGGTCGCGGCTTCTTCAGTCGTATCCACAACTGTATCTTCCGCTTCAATATCATTGTCAAACTCCGGCATAGTGGAGTCTGTCACAGGCAATGTCAGCCCCATTGATTTCTGCACCTGACGGAATTTCTCCCAATCCTCTTTTGTGCGGTGACCGAGTGCTATGCTCCTTTTGATGGCGGCGCGGATTATGAGTCGTGCCATGCAACGTGACAGGAAGCCTGAACTTTTCTCTTGGATCAGATCCTCGTTGTAGGCAACCATCACTTCCCAACTCTGACCGAAATATAGCCACGCCAACATAGCAGGGACAATGGACTCCGGATTGCCGGACTGAAAGTCGTTGAGAATTGACGTACCTATGTCTGCATCGGCAAGCACCTTTTCAAGAGAGCCGATACTGTCTTCGCCACCGTCGGCGATATGCGACATAAGGGCGGACGCATATTGCGGCGCAATAATCTGGGCGTATTGGAATATTACTTGAAATCCTTGTCGGTCGCGTCCGCTTATCTCATTGGCGAAAGCGCAGTATTCCTCTCGGTGGCTGTCAAGCCACTCTTTGATAAGTTCCTTGAATCTCTCGTGTGTTATAGTTCCGGGCTGAATCTTCATAAATTAAAAGTGGAATCGTGAGGGCCTTCATTAACCCACAACAATCAAAACCTTCAACTATACCGGAATGTTCACGCACATACTTAAATATATATATATACTGAAACATGACTATCGAATCACATAGTCTGTTCTCGAAGAAGACCAAATTGTCTTACCTAATGTATAGGAAACATGATATTCAAAATATGGATTGGTTGAAACAACCCCTTTCTTAGCGGATTTCCAAACTTTTATCCCTTTTATTTCCACCAAGCACTTCTCTCCTTTCAGTACCGAATGGATGCTTTCGAATAGCTGATGAGTAAATCTTACTGGAATAAAATCTTCATGGAATCTATATGGCGTGCCATTCTCGTCGCAACTAACTATCTGTTGACAATTCTCTGGTGTGATATTTACATTAAAGAGCACTCTTCTTCCGTTAATGATGTCGCACAGTTGAAAATCGTTTACGGTTAGATGAAGAATACTCCTAAGTATCGCCATGTTGAATTAAATTTTGTTAAAGAATTCAGTTCCCTTTCATTCGTTACCGTTCAGCACCGTCCAAGGCCATTCAAACGCGATATTGATAGTGACTTTTGTAGTGACTTTGCAGAATAGTGACTGAATGAAAAATCGCTAACAATCTGTAATTTAGATTATTAGCGATTTTTGAGGTGGTGCCACCAG
>CAMYSW010000114.1:0-7813 GCA_947297425.1 uncultured Porphyromonadaceae bacterium | reverse complement strand
CCTTATACGGTTCTCAACCTCTGCCTTGGGCATCAGTTCGGTAATATCAAACATATGCGGACCCCGGCAAGCACCCACCACAGTAAGACGGAACGCATTCATCACGTTGCCGAGGTGATAGCCCTTATCCTCAATCCAGCCAAGCACTATTTTTTCAGCATTGGCTGAAGTCATGTCTTCAATACCGTCAAGAACCTCTATAAGCTCCTCCATGATGCGGGGAGTGTCTGCGCTCCAGCGTTTTCTCACATCTTTTTCGGCATAAGATTCCGGCGCAACAAAGAAGAAATCCGCCTGCTCCCAGAGGTCAGGAATAAGATTTGCACGCCCCTTTACCATTCCGAGGGCACGAGCCACGTATTCTGTGGAGAATCCGCTGATACCTTTCTCTTCAAGGATCGGCATGAAAAGATTTGCAAGCTCCATATCCGGCTTGCGCATCAGATATTCATGATTGAACCATATGCCTTTCTGATAATCAAACTTCGCACCGGCTTTAGAACAATGTCCGAACGAGAATTTACGGATTAATTCTTCCATATCCATCAACTCCGAGTCATCACCCGGATTCCATCCGAGAAGGGCAAGGAAATTGACAACCGCTTCAGGCAGATAACCCTTCTCGCGATAACCCGATGACACTTCTCCTGAATTAGGATCGTGCCATTCAAGCGGGAAGACAGGGAAACCGAGCTTGTCACCATCCCTCTTCGAAAGTTTGCCATTACCCACAGGCTTCAAGAGCAAGGGGAGATGAACGAACTGAGGCATAGTGTCATTCCAGCCGAACGCCTCATATAGCAACACATGGAGCGGAGCTGAAGGAAGCCATTCTTCACCACGAATAACATGGCTGACCTCCATCAGATGATCGTCAACGATATTTGCAAGATGATATGTAGGCAGATCATCCGCACTCTTATAAAGCACCTTATCGTCAAGTATCGAAGAATTAACGGTCACCTCACCACGAATAAGGTCATTGACTTTCACTTCTCGATCCGGATCAATCTTGAAACGCACAACGTATTGGGATCCGCCATCTATCAAAGACTTCACCTCTTCTTCGGTCATTGTCAAGGAGTTGCGCATAGTGCCGCGAGTCGAAGCATCATATTGGAAATTGGGAGTGGCAGCACGTGCCGCCTCCAGTTCCTCGGGAGTATCGAATGCAACATAAGCCTTGCCTGCATCAAGAAGCACCTTCACATATTCACGATATATGTCACGGCGTTGGCTCTGCTTGTAAGGACCATAGGCACCTCCTTCGCGCACGCCTTCATCAATACCGATACCGAGCCATGCGAGCGATTCATTGATATATTCTTCCGCCCCGGGCACGAACCTGCGGGAATCGGTGTCTTCGATCCTGAGAATCATGTCACCACCATTGGCGCGTGCAAAAAGATAGTTATATAAAGCCGTGCGGACACCTCCTATATGAAGCGGTCCTGTGGGAGAGGGGGCAAAACGGACTCTTACTCTGCGTTCCATAATGTTAATTATTTAAGAGTGATACATTTAACCCTTCTTGACTTATTTAAGGGTTCTCACTCGTATTCCTGTTTTGCAAAATTAATTTTTTTCAACTATTTCTCCAAATTGAATTTGGAGCCGTTCCAACGAAAGCGAAGTTTCGGACGCATTATTTTCTTTAAGCGGGCATAATCATCCGCACTCAAGAACTGTCCGACCGTCAACTCCGCGCTCATACCGGTGCCATCCACATCCGGCTCATAACGCACAGTAGGGAAAGGCACAAGTTCTGCCACCATTTTCCTTGACTCCTTGTCGGGATAATCAAAGAAATCATCCAGGTTGGCAAGGCGGATAAATCTGTCTCGCTTCAGTTCTTTATATCCTGTATCGAAAAAACGGAGATCCGTGTCATAAGCCTGATCCTTATCGCCTATGGTATAAGCCGTCATAATGACATCACCTTTTTTTATAGGCAGCACCTTTACCGTAATCGTGGTTACCGGTGTCAGGTTCGCTTTAAGATAATCGGGAGTCACCTTGTCAAGGAAAGACACGCCTTCCATCGCATTGGGGACCTTCGCTATACTGTCGGCTGCATAATAATCCAACATGTCAAGACGTCGGGAGCGGTCTATAAGGTCAAGCACGGAAATAGGGAGGTCGGCAAACGCCTCTGACGCTGTCAAAGTGTCTGCCACTTCTTTCTCTGCCTTAACCAATCCCGGCATCATCAATGCCAATAAAACCAGAACTATTTTGACAATTTTCATAAGTCAGATCTAACTTATTTATTTCATAAAGATATCGTAGTTGCCGTTGTATTTGGGTTTCTTTCCGGCTTTCTCCTTCTTTGAGACTTTATCTTTTTTCGCAGTCTTGCTTTTCTTCAGGTTTGACGAAACGAAGTCATGGATATAGCCATCCAGTTCATCGTGTTTTGATCCCCTCTTTGACTTTGACTCTTTCCTGTCCCACTTTTCAGACTTTGCCCCCCTATCACTCCTCTTCTTTTTCTCATCCCTGTCACGGAAAGCCTTCCTGTCTCCGCGAGAATCCCTTCCCTTAGAAGCAGAGGAGCCTTTGCCTCCGCGGCGAGACTTCTTGGAATCAGAAGAATAATCTTTGTCGGTAGCGATCTCTGCATGCAGTTTATCACCAAAGAAGTCTGCATGTTTGAGAGCGTCAAGAACACGATGCGCATCCTCTTTACGAACATCGAACAGGGTGTATCTCGGCAAAAGATCTATCCTGCCTATCACAGGTTTGTCACCATTGACATTCTTGTTCACGAGTTCCATAAGGTTACCGGGGAAGAAGCCGTTGGACTTTCCGATATTCACCATCAGTCGCTCATAGCCGGGTTCCGCCTCACGACGGTCCTTATCTTTTTTCTCCCTCCTTTCACGAGGTTCAGACTCCTTACGTCCTTTCTTACTCTTGTCGGCATCATTAAGATCGATATCAGGCATATTCTGATAATAAGCCAGAAGCCTGTTAAACTCGAGGGAAAGGACACGCTTAAGCAAATCCTCCTCCGAGAGCCATTCAAGTTTCTTGCGAACCCCGGGGATATATTTCTCTATCTCGCTCTCGTTAACCTCCACCCTTTCGAGCCTGTCGGCAAGATTATAGAGCTGCTTCTCAATGATATGCTCCGGAGTGGGCACTTTCCTATACTCAAACTCCCTGCCTATTTTCTGCTCGATGAGTTTGATTTTGTGTTTCTCGCGCGAATGGATTATAGCCACAGACACACCGGTCTTGTTTGCACGGCCGGTTCGTCCGCTACGGTGAGTATAAACCGCAACATCATCCGGCAGACCAAAGTTAATGACATGGGTCAAGTCATCAACGTCAAGACCACGCGCTGCCACATCGGTGGCAATAAGGAGCTGGGTGACGTGATCCCTGAATTTCTTCATAGCCAAGTCCCTCTGTGCCTGCGACAGATCTCCGTGAAGGCAATCTGCATTATAGCCATCGGCAATCAGTTTGTCAGCGATCTCTTGAGTCTCTTTCTTTGTACGGCAGAAAACAATGCCGTAAATACTCGGACTGTTGTCAACAACACGTTTAAGGGCAAGATACTTGTCGTGAGCCTTCACCATGTAATATATATGGCGGACATTCTTGGCTCCTTCGTTTTTATTACCGGCAACGAACTCCACAGGATCGTGCATGTATTTACGTGCGATATTGGCAATCTCCTTGGGCATAGTTGCCGAGAACATCAACATCTTACGGTCATCAGGCACATGAGAAAGAATCTCGTCAATATCATCAAGGAATCCCATGTTAAGCATCTCGTCTGCCTCGTCAAGGATTACGGTATGAACATTCGCAAGCTTAACTACGCCACGCTTGATCAAGTCGATCAAGCGTCCGGGAGTGGCAACAATAACCTGCACACCCTTCTGGAGTGTGCGTATCTGGCTTTCTATGCTTGACCCTCCGTATACAGGCAATATCTTGATACCGTCGGCATATTTAGAGAAGTCGGCAAGGTCTCCTGCAATCTGCAGACACAGCTCTCGCGTAGGAGCTATAACCAATGCCTGGGGCACTCTCAAATCCATGTTTATGCGCTGCAACACGGGCAAGCCGAAGGCTGCCGTCTTTCCCGTTCCGGTCTGTGCCAGACCTACCACGTCACCCTCTTTCTCAAGAAGGTGAGGTATAACCATCTCCTGGATGGGCATGGGATGATCAAAACCCATTTCTGTGATTCCACGAAGCAAAGTCTCATTGACACCAAGCTCAGCAAAAGTCTTCAATTCGGGAGTCTCCTCCATTACAACCTCCTCGGCTTCGGGGAGGACACTACCGTTCACAATCTCCTCAGCCTCAGAAAACAATTCTTTATCTAATTCTTTGTTGGTTTCCATACGTAATATCTATCTGTTTAAATAACGCCCCAACGGGGCAAAATTCCCTAAAAGGGCAATATAAACTGCAAAGATACAAAAAAATGAGGGATTATCACTAAGATTTATTATCTTTGCGAAAACTAACAAGTAAATATCTACATATGAAACGCATTTATACACTCCCTCTTATTGCCGCAACGATGTGGATAGGAGGTCAGAACGCGGATGCATGTACCAATCTTATTGCAGCGAAAGGAGCTACCACCGACGGCTCGGTGATGGTGACCTACGCGGCAGACTCCCATAATCTCTATGGCATGCTCACGCACACACCGGCAGCACGCCATCCGAAAGGGGCGATGCGCAAAGTTGTAGAATGGGACACCGGCAAGCCTCTCGGTCAGATTCCCCAACCGGCAGAGACATATAATGTTGTCGGAAACATGAACGAGCATCAGCTTGCAATCGGTGAATCTACATGGGGCGGACATAAAGAACTCGAAGACACCACCGGACAGGCGATCATTGATTACGGATCGCTGATACAGATAGCTCTCGAACGCTGCAAAACCGCACGTGAGGCTGTGGATTTCATGGGCGACATAGTTAACAAATACGGATATGCCTCCAGCGGCGAGTCATTCTCAATTGCCGACAAGGATGAAGTGTGGGTTATGGAAATGATTGGCAAAGGCGCGGAAAAGGGTGCGGTATGGATCGCTGTGCGGATCCCGGACAATGCAATCTCCGGACATGCCAACGAACCCCGCATCCGTAAAGTTGACATGAAAGACAAAAAGAATGTGAAATATTCCAAGGATGTAATATCTTTCGCCCGCAAACGCGGTTATTTCAACGGCAAAGACGAAGACTTCTCCTTTGCAGACGCCTATGAGAATCACTCGGCTTCAACACGTCGCGGATGTGATGCTCGTGTATGGAGCTATTTCCGCCGCTTTGCTCCCGAAACCGACAAGTATTATGCATGGTGTGCCGGCACGAGCGACGAACCCATGCCGCTCTATGTCGTTCCGGAGAAAAAAGTTAGTGTCAAGGACATGAAATGGAGCATGCGGGATCATTTCGAGGGCACTCCTTTCGATATGACAAACGATATAGGCGCCGGACCATATCACGTGCCTTACCGCTGGCGTCCTATGGATTATGAAGTTGACGGCAACACATATTGCATGGAGCGAGCCATAGCCACACAGCAAACAGGCTGGAGCTTCGTGAGCCAAAGCCGCAACTGGCTTCCGGATCCGGTAGGTGGCATCTTATGGTTCGGCACTGACGACACAAACACTTCAGTTTATATGCCCTTCTATTGCGGCATGACTGAGATTCCGGCTGAGCTTGAACACGGTGACATAAACACATTCGATCCCAAATCGAATTTCTGGATGACAAACATAGTTGCCAACCAGGCTTACAACCGTTACGACCAGATGATTCCCGACATACGGAAAGTGCAGAACAGGCTTGAGGACAAATTCCGCGACTCACGCGACTCGCGCGATAAAGAACTTGCCGCAATGGTAAAGAACGGTGATATGGCTGCATACACCAAGTCTGTCAACAATGAGGGCGCAGCGGTTGCAAAAGAGGCAACAGACGACTATAGGGACCTTGCGATATACCTTTTCGTAAAATACATGGACGGCAATATGAAAAAAACTGACGCCGACGGCAATTTCCAGAAAAGCGAATACGGTCTACCCCTCTACCCCTCTTTCCCGGGATATGACAAAAAGTATTACGAAAACATTGTCAAAGAAAACGGGAAGCACTTCCTCGTACCAAAAGAATAAAACATCTTCTTATCAAGTTATCAAGCAATATATAAATAATGGGGTTCCGGCTTAAAGCCGGAACCCCATTATTTATATATCAAACATTTGTTATTTCAATAAATCCTTCACTTTATCGGCTCCTTGCTGGGCAGCGTCAGAAACTTTCTCTTTCCCTTTCTGAACAGCCGCTGCACCTTTCTCCTTTGCTGCATCAACTGCGTCCGAGCCAGCCTTCTTCACACCCTCGACAGCATTCTTACCTGCACTCTTCACACTGTCTACAGCTGCTGCGCCTTTATCTTTTGCATCATTCATGAGGCTGTCAGCCTTTTCCTTGGTTTCAGCCACCTCTTCTTTGGCTTTCGATTTCAAATCTTCGAAATAAGAAGCAACGGAAGGATCTTTCTCCTTAACGACAGGGACGATCTTGTTCAGATAAGCTTCAGCCTCTACCGCCTTACCTTCGGATTCAAGCTTCTCAGCATATGCACGCGCCTGATCCACATACATCTTCAGGCTATCGGAATTTGTGCAATTCTCGATCTTGGCTTTCAAAGCCTCACCCTCATCACTTCCTTCGCGTGCCGCCTTTGAGCCACAGGATGCCAACGAACCTATAGCCATTGCCGCTACCGCCAATGTAATAAATACCTTTTTCATAATTTAAATATTTCTTAAGTGTTTTCTTCTATGAGATATAACAAATACACAAAAGAAGGGTTCATTTAGCGGTATACAGGAAACGCTTTATCGACCGTTTCGGGGTCTTCTCAAACTCATTGGGCATTAAGATGATTTTCGAGACCTTCTCATATGGAGCCACAAGTTTATTGAGTTCGGAACGGACGTTCTCCATCGTAGAATCCAGATCGCTGACAGAAACGTCGAAGCGGTCAAGCGCATCATAATCAGGATACACAAGTCCCACCAACTTTCCGTCGCTCTCGACAACAAGGCTTTCGGCAACGAATGGCATGTTATTGAGTTTAGCCTCTATCTCTTCGGGATATATATTCTGTCCTGATGCGGAAAGAATCATGGTCTTGGAACGACCCCGCAAAAATAGGGTCCCATCAGCAGAACGGGTACCCATGTCACCGCTTTTCAGCCAACCCTCTTCATCAAAAACCTGCTCCGTGGCATGAGGATTCTTGTAATAACCCTTCATCACGTTCGTTCCCCTCACACAAATCTCACCCGGAATCCGTTCCGGATCTTCCGAAAGGATCTTGGATTCCATTGTAGGCAAGGTTCGTCCGGAACTTCCCGGAATAAATTCACGCCAAGGGGTATAGGAAATGAGCGGTCCGCATTCGGTCATGCCATATCCTACGGTGAATGGGAATTTAATTTTATGAAGGAACTCCTCCACTTCATGGTTGAGAGGGGCACCTCCCACTATAACCTCCTCAAATTCCCCACCGAAAGCATCCACAAGTTTCTTTCGGATCTTGGAATATATGAAATTATCAAGCAAGGGCACGGCAAGAGTCCACCTCACAGGTACTTTAGAGATCATCGGAAGTATCTGGTTCTTATAAATCTTCTCAAGGATCAACGGCACACATATGACGAGGTTGGGCTTCACCTCAGATAACGCCTTAAGCAAGATGCGCGGAGACGGAATCTTGCAAAGCAGGGTAACGTGAGACCCGACGGCAAGAGGGGTAAGCA
>CAMYSW010000113.1:0-7842 GCA_947297425.1 uncultured Porphyromonadaceae bacterium | reverse complement strand
GGTTTGCATAGCCCCCTTCTATAGCCTTTATCATTCTCACACTGACTCCCGACATTTCAGCAAGAGTCTGCTGCGTTGTCCGTAAAGTCTGACGTCGGTTTCTTAGCATGTTTCCTAATTCCATAGCTGCATTAATATGAGTAAGTGGTCGAAAAGTTTAAATCACTTCATTATCTAAACAAGAAAAACAAGATAAGATGATGTTTATTCAGACCTCTGTTCAAAATTAATCGCAAAGATAACGATTTTTAAATTATCAACACCAATCTTCCTATTTAAATTTAGAACTTATCTAAAATTAAACAAGCCGAAAAATAAGTCTGAACACATTTTCAACAGTTTCTGAAACAGCAATCCAATTAACATTCATTAACTATAGACTGCATTTTTATGACATGTAACAATATTTACTTTGCATCATCAAAAACGACATTACAACATAAAATATCATGAAAAAGAATTTGACATCAGACCTTTATCAGAATGCAGGTATTTATGCCATTTATGCAGTAGGCTTATTGATACTTGCCCTGCAACTCCGCAGCATCTTTGCCTAAACAGCCACTAACTTATTTGTCAAAATCCCGTATAACGTCTGTTATACGGGATTTTGACAAATAACCTGTATTTTTTGATATTTTATCAGGCACCGAATTTTGCGCAACGTGGTGAATAGGCAAGTGTCACTATATTGCCTTCCGATTCATAGGAATAAAGAACGAATCGATATTCCGTGTCTTCGATCTTTACAATAGCCTCACCGGTCTGTATCGGATCAAACTCTTTTTTGTCATATACGGGAACGGCTGGACCGATTTTGGGCAGAGCAATGATAGTTATGTCCTCCCTCCAATCAAGTCCTTCCTGCATTGCTGCCTTATATAACGCCTCTTTTGCAGTCCAAGCCATCACGTTCATCCGGACATCATCTTTCGCTATCATATTCAATTCCTCATCTGAAAGGAATCTCTCACGCACGCGAAGCGTCTGTTCGCGATCTGCGCGCTCAGCATCGATACCTACCGCTGCGCGCTCCGAGAAAACCGAAAGATCCACTTCCGGTGTGGGAGGGAGTGTTGCCACTGCAAGAAAATGGTCTGTATGGGTGATTGATATCCTGCCGTTCTCTCCCATCAGGAAAGGTGCGCCATTACGGAAATGTCCTATCTCCCGATAACCGTCACGTCCATTCTCTGAATATACCTGATATGCCATCTCCGTCCATATCGGCAAAGAATAACAATCTCCTCCACAAACCTCTTCAACCTTTATACCAGGGAGCGTATGGTGCCGCCAATAAATAAATTCTGTTTCCATTGCCTCTTAATTAGAAGGTGCTTAACCAATGTTTTCTTTCATTTCCCTCATGATGCGCAGGCTGACCTTGACAATGCGGTGACGCTCCATCTTCATGACATGAAAATGCATCGCGCCAAGCACTAAGGTCTCTTTAGTTGTCGGGAAATCACCTTTGATTTCCAACAAAAGTCCGGCAAGGGTCTCCGCATCACCGACATCGCCAAGCTCCTCTTCCGGAGTCTCCGTCACGCGACAAAAATCAGCTATCGGTATCTTGGCATCGAATATATATGAATCCGGTCCTATCTTCTTATACATGGAAGTGACGTCGTCATATTCATCGTCAATTTCTCCGACAATCTGCTCTATGATATCTTCCAAGGTAACGATACCCTGAGTGCCTCCGTATTCATCGACCA
Organism: uncultured Porphyromonadaceae bacterium; assembly: GCA_947297425.1. Taxonomy (GTDB): domain Bacteria; phylum Bacteroidota; class Bacteroidia; order Bacteroidales; family Muribaculaceae; genus Lepagella. The sequence goes on along the minus strand of CAMYSW010000113.1, from coordinate 6,124 downwards.
CTATCGCTATATGTATCTTGCGCTTACGGAAATCCTCAAGAAGATCATCTATCATCCTGGATTCTGGAACGAAATATGGCTCACGCAGCAGATTTTGCCAACGAAATTCCGGATCGTTACGGTCAATATAAGGAAGAAGGTCTTTACTGTAAAGAATACCGATGATCGAATCCTGCGACGTGTCATATACCGGTATTCTGGAATATCCCGATTCAAGGATAACCTTCATAGCCTTATCCCATGAATCATGATATTCTATCGCAGTAACGTCAACACGCGAAATCATTATCTCATGCGCCTCGATCTCTCCGAAAGAGAGTATTCCCTCAAGCATTTCTTTCTCTTTCCCATCTGATACATCAGAGATCTCGAGAGCCTTTTCAAGCTCGTCAGTAGAAATATTCTGCTGCTTTTTTGTGACTATCTTACCAACTATACTCGTTGATCTCGCCATCATTTTGGCAAGCGGACCAAACAGGGAGTACAGTAATCCTATGCCGGGAGCTGCCATCCTCACCCACCACATAGTGCGTCCCCTCGCCACGAGTTTTGGGAATATCTCGCCGAAAAGCAACAACAGGAAGGTCATGAACACTGTCTGGAGCAAGAAATTCAGCACAGAACTATTGAACACCATAGTCTGAGAAATGGCAAACGTCAGCAACACGACCATGGTAATATTAACAAGGTTGTTGGATATAAGGATAGTGGCAAGCAAGCGCTCGCTATCCTTTATGAAAGACAATGCTCTCTTGTCATTAGGCGACTCCGAATCTTCCAATTCATCTATATCCTGCGGAGACAAGCCAAAATAAGCGATCTCGCTCCCGGACACGAAAGCGGAAATCATCAGGCAAAAGAAAGCGATAATTATCAATAAAATCCATGCCGGCCAACTGGGAGGCTCATGGAAACTGATTGCCGGGAGACCGGCTTGAGAAAGTAAAATCATAAGGCTCACCATAGGTGAGCCCGGTAAAGGATCCGGATCCAATTTAAATCAAGTGTTGGTTAATGATACAAAATTACTGCTTTAATTATTCATTTGCAAATTATTCCATACCTTTCTACTTTTATGCAGCCTTATGCAGGCAGCACCTATTCGACACTCATTACCACATTCTCCTTTACATACCATAGATAACCTTTGACATAACTGAACTTTCCCGTCTTTTTCAGGCGTTCGGTATAGTCTCGCACCTGACGAAGATATTTTTTATGCGAACCGGAAGAACCGAATTTATAATCTATTACAACCGCTCCGCCATCCGGCATCAGCATAACCCGGTCAGGACGGCGCGGACCTCTCCCCCCCCCTATTATCGAACGCTCATTGACGGCTCGCGCTGATCCGTCGAACCACCCTTTCACTTCAGGCGCCGACATCCTGGCATCAAGGAAAGCCTCAATCTCCACAGCCTTTTCAGAAGAGAAAAGTCCCCTGCGTCTCAGTCGCGACACTGAAGCATGCAGGTCATCTTTATGTTCAACCCTTTCCATCACCGAATGCAATATGTTACCTTCCGACCTTGGATCGGAGTCCTCCTCTTCAAACTCTTCGGCATCGATTACAGTGGGCAGATTCTCTTCCCTATATTTCAGGAAATCGGGAGTCACCCTCGAAACATAGTCGTCGATCGCCTCAACCGGATTCTTGTCAACCTTCCTTTTAACCGGCGATTGAGCATATTTCTCTCCTACTGTCAAACGGGGCGCGTCTTCGTCGGCAGCCAGATACTCCCGAAGCAAAACGGATGTTGACAAAGCTTCTTTCCTCTTCCCCTCAGAACAAAAAACATATAATTCATTCACAGCACGCGTGAACCCTACATATAGTTTATTAAGCGAATCCATCGTGACCATATCCAGATATTCACGATATACGCGTTCATGCGCCGTTCCCTCCATGTCCACAGAGGTGTCAACAGGAACAAAAGGTGGCAATTCCCTACCGTCAAGACTAACTACCTCCGGTTTCACCCAACGCCATTCGGTCTTCCCTTTAGGCGATGACAAAAACGAAAATTGCGCGAACGGTATTATTACACAGGGAAATTCAAGGCCCTTGGCTTTATGCACGGTCATGACATTGACAGCGTCCATACCCTCGGGAGAAGATATAGAAGCTTTTGCCCCTCTGCGTTCCCACCACTTCAAGAACGAGGCAATGTCAGACGGACGAGATTCACAATATTCGAGCACTATATCCTGGAAAGCGGCTATGAATTGAGCATCGCGACGTCGCATATCCGGTGGCAGGAACGTTGCGGCTATCCCCTCCACAAGAGCTGGAAGAGTGACTGCCTGCATCTCGGCAAGCATTCCGGCAATGGCATCTGAATCGGAACCTGAAGCAAGAAACTTATCAAGCTGTTCGGGAGCAGACAATTCAGGATTACGGAGCGCGAAAACCCTGAAATTACATTTCACTTCATTCCAGTCGGCGACACCTCGCTTATTCGCCTCGCCACCGGTACGCACTTCCGGATCCGTGCCCCGTCCTATGGTGTCAAGAGTAGTCAGGATCAATCTGACAGAAGGAGACGATGCGACTTTCAGCGACTGTTCAGAGATAAATTCGATCTTTGAAGCGTTTGATCCCGCTTCCGAATTATAACGGGTGAATTCATTTATCAGCGCCTCACCCTCTGCATTCGTGTCTACCAGGAAAGCAATATCTCCGAGACGATAGCCACGACCCAACAGTTCTTCCACAATCCGGGGCATACACGCCAAAATTTCTGCCGTTGCATCCTCCTTCTTGTCAGCAGCCACCGTGTTAATCTCCACGTATCCGGCTGAATCTGCAACATCCTCTCCACGAGGTCGCGTCATCTGCACTACATTCCCGTATAATGCGGCATAATCAAGCCCGTCCTCACCATCCTCGGTCTCTCCCGACAACTTCTTGGAAAGATAGGAGAAAAATCCATTATTGAATTTAACCACGTCCGGATCGCTTCGCCAATTGGTATTTTCTTCCGGAGCGTCACCGAGAGTGCGCACCGATCCAAACTGACGCTCAACTTTCTCTGCTATCAAGGAAGGATCAGCATTCCTGAAACGATAAATGCTCTGTTTGGCATCACCTATGAGCAAATTACCATTACCTCGACTGAGGCTTTCGGAAAGCAACGGGCGAAGATTGTCCCATTGCATCCTTGAAGTATCTTGAAATTCATCAATCAGGAAATGGTTGAGACGGGCACCGAGGCGCTCATAAATGAACGGGGCGTCATCCTCTCCTATGATACGGCTAAGGAGCGCATTGGTTTCGGCAAGCTCAACGCTATTGTTGTCTTCAAGATATTCCCGTCTCTTGCGGAGCGTTACGGACAATAAACCCAGATATGGAAAATTCTTTTTATAAAGGTTCCAATGACGATATTCTGGTGAATCAAACCCGGCAAGCCATTCCTCCCGGGCGGATATCATTTCGCGATAAAGAGGCTCCGCCTTTTCATAAAATTCAGGATCTGCCTTTTTTCGCTTAATATAGGTTGCTCCTTCAAAAGAATTGTCTTTCAATGGAGAAAACGACACATCCGTGGTTTTAGGCACTTTATTCCACTTGCAACGGATACATTTCCGGGCATGATCACGGAATTTATCCCTGGTGGCATCAGAACCGGAAGACCTCATCAGCGAGTCAAGTCCGGTGGCAAGAGATTTCATCCTGTCATAGGGACCGCGCAATGGGGCATTATACTTCTCGTCAAGATCGTCATATATTTCCGGAAGATCGGGAGTCCTGTCAAAATATTCTTCAAGCGAATCCCGGATCAACTTGAAATCTTCATTTTCAAGTTTCCCCACCGACTTCATAAAACGGTAATATATAGACCTGTTGTCTTCTTTTTTCTGGAAGATATTCCATTTCTCTCCGGATTCTCGCCCCCTGTCCATGAGTATATTTATCCAGCGCATCACGCTATCGGAGGCTTTCCTTTCCTCGATGTCATTAAGCGTGGCATCAATTCCAACCTTAGCAAGATATTCCGAATCAAGTTCTATCGCGTAAGAATCGTTAAGGTCTGTTTCGTATGCAAACGTACGAAGTACAAGCTGAAAAAAAGAATCGATAGTAGACACTTGAAACTCCGAATAGTTCTCCAGCAATATATACAACGCACGGCGACATATCCGGCTGAGTTCTCCCGGTGTCACATCCAACTCCCAGCAGAAATCATCCATATAGTCAGGTGACTTTCCCACAGGAGGGAAAGCGAGTGCATCAAGCTTCTCGACAATACGCTGCTGCATCTCATTGGTAGCCTTGTTCGTAAAAGTGACGGCAAGGATATGTCCCAACGAATCATAAAGTTCCGGCACGGTGCGCAAACGTCGTGGACCATTCTCCTCCTTGACAGTCAGATAATACCACAGATATTTTTTTGCGAGCGTATAAGTTTTCCCGGATCCGGCAGAGGCACGGTGCAATTCCAGCAGTTCAGACATAGCTTCTTATATTTTATTGCAAAAATACTCAAACTTATATAAACTCCCAACTAAGAAATTATTTTTACATTCATTAACATTGCAGTGCAAATCAGTTGCATCAACAAGTAATAATTTTGCATCATAATCAACAGATAAACTCAAATTTAAAGGAAAATGACTATGACTGCCAATGTTTATTCTTCAAATAATTCGGGGATGCATGGTATCCACCGCTCATTCAATCCCAACCGCCGCAAGTCATCACATGCCGTGAAAAGCAACATGCCTATACTCTATGGCGACCGCCTTTTTGCACGCCTTGTGATGCATGGACGCACGGTTGTTGAGTTTATGGTCAATTCTGTCAACGACCTCACTGAATTATGGGGAGAGCTTCGACGCCAGTGCCGAGGCATGCGCGGACTCGCCAAGCTATACCTGCGCAACGCTTCACGTGGATGGAGCATGGAGCGCCCGTTGATGCTCTATCCGGAAAACCACTCTTTCCCACAGCAATCTCACGAAGAAAAAATATCCTCCTCTTTCCGCAAAGAGGCACGCCAATTATCATTCCCCTGGGAAATCTGAAAAGATGTGACTTGGAGCACGCAGGAGGGGACGATTTTATTCAATAAAAGTTTTATTGAATAAAATTAGACATTATAATCCATTGTTATTGCTCAAAAATTTTTCCATGGTTTCCCGTATTCCCCGGCGTGAGGCGTAGCACAAAATCTTAGGAGTATTTATTGAGTAGAGCGACATGGCATTTTGCTCCGACTCTCGATTGTATGGAAGTTAAAAAGAGGTGTATCGAAGATATTTACACATTATTTTGAAAGATTTCCAAAATCCTATCACTTGATGCCTGATACTTATTATTGGCAAGATAGGCTATGAGCGACTCCATCAACTTTATTTCCCCGATACCTTTCATTGATCTGAACAATCGCTTGAAGCGTGGATCTTTATTAGACATAACATTTTTTGTCTGAGCCGTAAATTCTTTCAATTTGGAAGATAGTCCATAATCAGCCATATTGACATTCGCAACTTCAGCACACGACAAAATAAACCCGTCAGCCGCCGGGTGAACGAGGATTATAAAATGGGGACGAACCCGATGACGAAATAGTTTGATATGTTCGCTGGATACTATCTCACAAAACTCGCTCAAGTATCCCGGACGTCTTTTGTCAGCATCAATTATACCCACTGCGAAACGGTCGGCAAACTTTTCCTGCATGACTTTGGCAACTTGATTACAGCCTTTCTGATGGTTACAGCCGCCCGTGCATACTAATGTCTCCACGAGATTGGTGTCAATATAACACTCCGGGATTATGAAATCTGCACGTTGGGTCATTTTCCAAGATATGCTTCAAGATTATAGAACATGTCCATCCCATTGTCATATGCTTCCTGAAGTTGATTGTCGGTAAGACGGTTAACGATGGTCGCGTTATCTTCCATGTCAACGACATACACTGCCAAATCATTGCCTGCGCTTTCAAGCAATGACCCCATGACATACGGGCTGTGGGTTGTTATGAAGAACTGGTTGCTGTCTCCGGCAATAATATCATTTACTACATTTGATATATAAGGCGGAAAGGTGTGGGCTTCCGGTTCCTCAAAGCATAAAACCTTGTTCCGGTTACTTTCAATCGCAGCCTTATAGAAT
>CAMYSW010000112.1:0-7854 GCA_947297425.1 uncultured Porphyromonadaceae bacterium | reverse complement strand
CCACAAGGATATTCCAGTCTTTGAAGATTCTCAACCACCTTTCGCGCCTGACTCGGAGTCAGAACCTCTGACCAGAGCAGATTGAACACCGCTGACGAATAGACAGGACTCAGCCGGTTGTTTACAAAATCATAGTCATAAAAACACCCATCCTGAGGGTTGCAGCAATACTTGTTCAGTAGCTTTTTCCTCTTATCGGCTGCTTTAAGCCATTTGTCAGAACCTTTTTTGTTCAGTTCCTTATAAAAATAAGCAAAATTCTTTTCGTACAAATATAGATTGGCGTTCAGGTCAACCGGATTAAAATCCTCGCAACGGAAATTGAAACGTGGCGTGAAGTCCCAACCGGACTCCGCCTCTGCTACAAAATGAGATGCCTGCTTCAATATTTCCACTGAATCCGTAAGCACAGGCAAATCTGGGAAACGCGACTTCATATATTCATAGAATGAAATCAGCTGGTCTTTTGTAGTATGGTTGGAGTAACGGTTCAATCCTGTCGGCGTGATTCTCTGCTCCATCCAGAACCTGTATTCCTTCTCCAATATCCTGCAGGCAGATGCAAGCCATTTTTTATCCTTGTTTATTTCATAAATGTCACGGACCATCATGCTGGCAAACGGAGGCTGGGAACGATCAAGATATATAACATTGGATCCATTTGGCATGAATCCATATTTGTCTATCAGGAAAAGAATATTATCCACATTGTTTCTTGCCTGCATAAAGTCAGAACCAGATATGAGTGCTATATTTGTAAAATATGTGTCCCAATAGAACATATCCTTCTCAAACACTCCGTTCAGGCTCGGAACACTATATGGTTTAGGTAACGCTATATGTCCCAGGGTATCTTTTTTGCACTCCTTTACAGTATGCCCGATATATTCCCTGATGAACATCCTTACCTCAAGAATTTCCTGATCAGACTTTTGTCCGGCATTGACAATGGGTAAAACTATGGAAACCAATACCATGGTCATTAGTTTGCGTAGGTGCATGGTGTTATGTGTTTTATTTTTAAACAACTTCTAAATCTAATGCCTAATACCTAAAGCCTCAAACCTCACAACCTTCACATCGCGGCTGTTCGGTCCGACCATAAGCTCAAATTCTCCGGGTTCGAAAATATGTTCAAGATTGCCATTATAAAACTTCAGGTCATCTTCCGTAATAGTAAAAGTCACATCCTTGCTCTCACCTTTTTTCAAATCGATACGGCTGAAACCTTTCAGCTGCTTCACTGGTCTTACCTCCGATGCAAACACATCGTGAAGATAGAGCTGCACAATCTCCGTACCGTCCCTCTCTCCTGTATTGGTGACTTTAACCGTTGCAGTCAACTCACCTCCGGAAGGTAGTGTCGACGAATTGAGCCGTATCTCGCCATAGTCAAAGGTTGTGTAATTTAAACCATATCCGAAAGGATAGAGAGGTTTCACACTCTCATCTACCCAGTTCTGGTTGAATATATTGAAGATTCCTTCTTCAGGATCGGGACGACTCGAGGGAAGATGGTTGTAGTATATCGGACACTGCCCGACAGCACGAGGGAAAGTCGTGGTAAGCTTGCCGGAGGGAGATTTCTTGCCAAACAGCACATCTGCTATGGCATCGCCTGCCTCTGATCCGGGAAACCAGACATTCAGGATTGCGGGCACATTTTCCTCTTCCCATGTCAGCGTCAGGGGGCGTCCGGTGAAGAGCAACAGCACCACTGGCTTGCCTGTAGCCACAACCTCTCGCAGCAGACGTTCCTGCGCATCCGGCAATCCGAGACGCGTGCGCGATGCCGATTCTCCCGACATGTCTGCACTCTCCCCCAATGCCGCCACAATAATATCAGCATTCTTCGCGGTCTCCAATGCTTCGCGCAAAAGAGCTTCGTTGTCACCACGGGCAAGCTTGCCTTGCGAAATACCCAGCTCCATCTTTTCATCAAGATAGATGTTGCTACCCTGCGCATATAGAATCTGCGCCTTGTTGCCTACGGCATCGCGAAGCCCGTCGAGCACCGTACGGTGCCTGTCGAGCGTGGAACATGAAAGCACCCATGTGCCCGCCATGCTCTTGGGAGAGTTAGCAAGCGGACCGATCAACGCTATCTTTCCCTGTGGTTTGAGAGGCAACAGAGATTCGCTGTTTTTCAGAAGCACAAAAGTTTCGGGAGCAAGTTCACGCGCTATCTTGCGATATTCCTTGCTGAAAGGTTCCTTGTCAGCGCGCTTCATGTTGCAATAGCGATAAGGATCCTTGAAAAGTCCGAGTTTATATTTGGCTTCAAGCACCCGACGGCAGGCATTGTCGATTTTATCAAGGCTCACCTTTCCTTCTTTCACCAGGTTTTCGAGATTCATAAGATACGCCTCGCTCACCATATCCATATCCAGACCGGCATTGATAGCCATCTCTCCGCAGAGTGATTTCGGACCTATGCCGAGTGTTGTCATTTCCCCTATGCCGTTATAGTCGGAAACCACAAGGTTGTCAAAGCCCCATCGATTACGAAGCACATCGGTAATCAGCCACTTGTTGGCAGTGGCGGGAACGCGGTCAACCACGTTGAAAGAGGTCATCAGGCTTCCTACTCCGGCATCAACTGCTGCTTTATAAGGTGGCAAATAGTCATTAAACATAGTCACGCGGCTCATGTCGACATAATTATAATCGAGTCCGGACTCGCAGGCGCCGTAGAGAGCAAAATGTTTCACACATGCGAGTATGCTCTTCTCATCCGAAAGATCGCTTCCCTGATAACCCTTCACATAAGCCTTCGTCAGCACCCCTCCGAGATAGGGATCCTCGCCGTTGCATTCGGCGATGCGACCCCAGCGGGCATCACGACAGATATCGACCATTGGATTGAATGTCCAGTTGATACCAGTGGCGGAAGCTTCCGCGGCAGCAACCGCAGCCGATCTTCTGGCTGCGACTGTGTCCCAGCTACACGACATTCCGAGTGGAATCGGGAAAATCGTCTCATAGCCATGAATTACGTCCGCTCCCATCAGCAGAGGGATGCCGAGACGAGACTCTTCCACTGCCAATTTCTGAAGATTCCGGACCCTCTCTGCACCCTTGATGTTGAAAACGCCACCCACAAGACCCTTGCGGATACGGTTGTGCGTATCGTTGTTTGCCACCACTCCCGAACGAAGGTCGGAATAAGACGGCAGGTTGAGCTGACCTATCTTTTCCTGAAGAGTCATCCGCGACATCAGGTCGTTAACGAATTTATCCATCTCGCCATCACTGACAGCCTCGGTGGAATATGTCTGCCGCGGAGCCGCGCCGGCAATCGCCGGTGCAAGCCCCGCCAGCAGCAATATGTATAACAGTTGTCGCATAGTCTATTGATAGAGTTTATTCCACAGTCACATTGCTGACAAATTCGTTGGTATTTATATCCGACATGCCGGTAATCTTGGTTCCGTTGACATAATAGTCTTTAATCTTGATATCGGATACCATATGGCTTCCGTCATATCCAGCGAGACTTACACCCGTATGGTTCGGACCCAGACAGCGGATATTGGTGAATGTTACATTCCTGATGCTACCGCGGATATTGTCAGTGCTCCAGCTTGTGCCATAAACTCCGAGGTCGATTGTCTTGCCCCATCCGATTGTGTTCATCGGCTCTCCTTCGAGAGTGGCGCGTTCTTTGATTACCTCCTCGATGGATATATTCTCGAAATGCACGTCCTCGATGCGACCGCGGTCACCGTTCTGCATTGAAAGCGCGGTGAAAGTGAAATGAGGTACAAAACAGTTGGTGACGCGTACATCGCGGATAACATCCACCACAGTCTCCGCACCGAATTCAACAGCCTTACCCCAGTCGTTCCAAAGCACGCAATTGTCGATACGTATATTCTGCATCACTTTCCCCTTGTCGTATACAGCAGACTGACCTTTCATGGCGATACAATCGTCGAAGGCTCGTATGAAGCAGTTTTTCACATTGATGTTACGGCTGTTGCAGATATCGATACCGTCAGCATTATAGCGCCAGAACCCTACGCACTTCACATTGTCATAAGTCACGCCGTTGCAGAGCGTGGGAACAATTGCCCAACCAGTCGGGTCGCGCACCACGATTCCCTCCACAAGAGCATTTGTGCAGCTGTTGAAGGCGATGATAGGACCCTTGCCGGCACGGCTGCCGTCAAGAATGCCTTTTCCGATAATCTTGATGTCATTGGCGTTGTCACTCTTCACGATACCGTAAACCACAGCACCTTCGTCAATATACATTGTCTCACCGCTGCGCAACTGGATCTCACCTGCCTCATGTTCGCCGGGACCATAATAATAGCGCGCATTTTCAGGTTTGGGCACACTCAGCTCTTTCGGATTGGCAAAAAGATGGAGAGCCTCATGATGTGTACCTCCGAACTCCACAACTATCTGGCAAGGCTTTGTAAGTTTGAGTTCCACAGTATTGCCGTTTACTGTCGGTGTGATGCCGTATTCCTGCGGACGAACCAAAACCTGATCAACAGCATTGGAAGTAGTAATCTTTATTGTCTCGTTATCATCATAATCGAAATATGCGAAGTGTGCGATCTCTGTCTGGCTTGTAGGACGCTGAAAACCTTTGTATGTCTCGTTCTGGGGATATTTCGACACACGGGCATCGTAGACAGTGACTGCCTCTCCTCCCACTTCTACCTTCACTTCTCCTGCAGATCCACCCTTCGGAGCTTCGGGCTCTTTGCTCTCACAACTTACGAAAGGAAAACAAGCAAGTGCTATAAGAAAGATTCTGATATTCATATTTATTAATTTTAACATATAATTATGTGGGTTAGAGACACCCGGAATTGACCCAAAACAACCCCGGATGTCATTGGATTAATAACCTGGATTCTCAACAAGATTCGGATTGTTACCGGTACGTCCTCCTGTGATCGGTAGATAATATGCACGCTCCTGGAATTGAGGACGATTGGTCTGACCGTCAACATTCTCCAGAATCTCTACTTTATATTTAATCACTTTGGGGTCGCGGTTCCAGATACGGATGTAACGTATTCCGGAGTTAGGTTTCGAAAGCTCGGTGGTGGCGATGCGCCATCTGCGCACATCCCAGTAGCGATGACCTTCGAATGCCAACTCAACCTTACGCTCGTGGCGAATGGCATCCATATCGATGCTTGTCTTCTTGGCTATGCCGGCGCGCACGCGAATATCGTTGATGGCATCAAGAGCAGTCTTGGTGTCACTGATTTCATAGGCAGCCTCGGCAAGGTTTAGAAGAATCTCGCCATAACGGAAAATCACATAGTCAGTGCTTGAGTAGCCGGGGAACTGCAGGTTGTTGCAATTCTCGTCAAGATATTTCATCACACCGAAACCGGTGCCGAATGTCTCGTCCACGGTCTGGTTGCCCTGAAGAGGAATTCCCTGGAAGGAATCGTTGCCGGTCAAGATCTTGGAACCTACGAGCACGCCGTTGTGGAAATCAATCTTGGTGCCTTTCCACTCTGTGTCCTGAGTGTAGAGAGTAGCGAAGAAACGCGGATCCTTGTTAGCCCATAGACCTTCTTTGGCACCCTCCATGAGCCATTCCTGATCCATAAGCCACTGACGGTTATCAATCTTGCCTGATCTGCCGTCGGTATATTCAAATTCCTCTGCCATCTCGAAATATGGAGCGTCTTTGTTACCAGCATTCCATGCTTGGGGTTTCGGGCACTGTGCGAAGTCATATCCCCAGCAGCATCCGCCATTGTATTCGCCGGTGTTGATTGATGCGGGAGAACCATCGTGATGACGAGCCATAATAACCTCGTTGTTATTCTTCACGAGGAATATATTTTTGAAGTTCTGCACCTTGTCGGGATCGCTGTCGTAGAGGCTGAAATGCAGACCTATCTCTTTCGAAGCCTTGTAGGATTTTGTGAAATATTCACGTGCCTGATCCTGCGGGATTCCGAGTAGTCCACCGAGCTGCACCTTACCATACTTGGCAATACTGCCGGCATAGAGAGCCGCACGGCTGATAAGAGCAAGGGCTGCATAACGTGTCGGACGTCCTGATACGGCATTGTTAACGTTGGGAAGAGCGTTGCTGTCGACGATATCCTGAAGTTCTGAAAGCACAAAATCATAGATTTCTTTTTCAGAGTTTCTCTTCCGGTAGAGCTCTTCATAAGAGTCGTCGATGTTCTGGACTCTTGTAATCAGTGGCACTCCGCCATAGCGCTTCACCATTGCGAAATAGTTGTATGCCCTGAGGAAACGAGCCTCAGCCACGCGTTGTGCGCGCAGATCACCATCAATAGGAGAGTTGGGCACACGCTCGATGAATTCATTAAGCATACGGATCACCGAGTAAGAACGCTCCCACCATTCGAGAAGTCCGCCTCCGGAGTCAATACCGCCTGCCTTGAAACGAACCACAGCCTCTGTATTGTATTTCCAGTGAACCATTGCCTCGTCAGCGATTTCATTGATCCAGAACACCCCCATACCTGTGGAGCTCTGCCAGAAGTTATCCGAACCGCCGCTGAAAAACTGAGGAGCATCGTTCTCAAACACCGATGTCTGATAATAACACTCCGTGAGGTAACCGTCGATAAGATCGGCGTCACTCCATACATCCTTATCAGTGATAATGTCGAGTGGCTCTTTGTCGAGCGTGTCGCAGGATGTAGCGGCAAACGCCAGAGCGCACACACCCATCATTATTATTTTATTATATTTTTTCATCGTATTTTCTTTATTTGAAATTGATCTCTTTCTGATAATTCTTATGCTTATTTAGAAAGAAACATTAAGTCCTACGCTGAGTGTGCGCTGCTGCGGATAATAGCATCCTACATTGGCAGCTTCCGGGTCGATACCGTATTTTCCAAGACGATTAATCGTAAAGAGGTTCGTTCCGGAGAAGTAAACCCTCACTGCGCTCAAACGGATCTTCTGAAGAATTTTCGTCGGAAGGTTATAACCGATAGAAGCGGTTTTGAGTCGAAGGTATCCGGCACGTTTTGAATAGAAGTCTGAGAACCATTTGTTGCTATCTGCTCCGCCGAGGCGTGCAAATTCAGCATCGGGATTATCCTCTGTCCATCTGTTCTCGAAAAGCGTTGTCGAATAATTGTCGCTCTGCACATACTGGTTATAGCCGAATGCTCCCTGGAAGAGGGCACTTAGGTCGAAACCTCTGTATGCGAGGTTTATGTTTATGCCATACATCCAGTGGGGCGTGCCCCCCTGACCGATCTGCACCTGGTCACGCCAGTTGATGATGTTGTCACCGTTGATATCCTTGTATTTCACGTCACCGGGACGCAGCGAAGAGTTGCCGCCAAGAGACTCGTATATAGGCGCATCAAGGATCTCGTCCATACTCTGGAAAAGACCGTCGGAAAGATATCCGAACTGAACGTCCGTCCATCTGCCATTGCTCAGATAAATGCGGCGGCGGTCGGGATCCGTCTCGTCAGCTTCCTCAAGATATGTCCATTTGGAGCGACTCCAGGAGATATTCGCGCTGATATCATAGGTAAGTCCGTTCCAAAAACCTGCTGTTCCGACACGAAACTCAAAGCCTCGGTTGTCAAGGCTGTTGAGATTTTCGGCAGGGAGTCCCGAGCCAAAAGTTGAAGGCAGTGATGCCAGGCGTGTTCCAGGAATGCCTGTGCGCTCACGGTAGAAACCATCAATCTCTCCGTATAGAGCCCTGTTCCAGAATGAGAAGTCGATACCGACATTGGCAATCTTCACGCGCTCCCATGTGAGGTTCGGATTGGCAATGCCTCGTGAAACGAGACCTTGTGACGATTCACCGTCAAGAAGAATGAAATGACCTAAGTTGTAACCGGCAAGATATTGGAAGTTACCTAC
>CAMYSW010000111.1:0-7869 GCA_947297425.1 uncultured Porphyromonadaceae bacterium | reverse complement strand
ATTCTGTTCTTTACTCTGAGCCGCCACACGGAAATATCTTTCATCAAGACCCTCAAAGTTTGATGCATCCCTTATCAGAATGCCATGATTCTCCACAAGATAGGATTTAAGATCAGAAGCCTTACCCTCCGATAGCCGACATAATATGAAATTACAATCCGTATGAGTGCACACGATACCCTTTGCACTCAACGATTCCGCTATCCTCAATGCTTCCGAATGCAATCCTGCTGCATCTATCACATAATCTTCATCCTTATCAAGCAGATACCCTCCAGCCTCAATGGCAAGCGTGTTTACTGCCCATGGCATGCCTTTCCTTCGTATGGCATCAGCTAATTTCTCATGCGCTACAATATATCCGATCCTCAATCCGGGCACGGCATATCGTTTTGTCAACGAACTCATCAGCACTATGTTGCCGACTTCTACCGCTTCCTTAGGAGTCAGAACCTTTTCCAAAGTATAGTCGGCATATGCCTGATCCACCACCATCCATGATTCTTTCCGTGATTTCCGTCTATTTACAAGATCAAGTATCAAAGATTTGTCCACAATTTCACCGGTGGGATTGTTCGGGTTACACAGCCATATTAGATCGACATAATCCGGCATTTCATTCACATCCTTTACAAAAGTTATATCATGCCTAAAAGAGCGGCATGCATCCTGATACTCCCGAAATGTAGGAATCCGGATTGCCGACTTGCGCCCCTCGAATATATGTGCAATACGATACATCGCATCCGTAGCTCCATTGGTCACCACTACATTCACCGCATCCACCCCTATTTTGTCAGCAATCTTTTTCTCCAGAGAAAAAGGAGCCGGCTCGGGATAGCTGCCGATTTTAGTCATTACCGACTGTAAATGGCAAATCAATCCGGAATGGTCCACTCCGGATATTATATTCGTACTGAAATTATATCTGATCCTGTCTCCAAACCGATAGAGATCATCACCATGTCCTTCAATCATCCTCTATTCTCCTCTTCTGTTCATTATTTTATACAAAAGATCAATATCAAGACACTCCCTCAATTTTGCTGCAAGCGCATCATATTGCCTCTCTTTATATTTGCGATAAGGTTCAATCTCCCCTTTTAGAGAAAAACCTTTCTTCTCGGCATGAGGTTTCAACAACAAGTCAACAACTCCCGGATTATCAAGGATGCCATGTATGTAGCTCCCCATAATCCTGTCGCCGACAAGACACCCATCCGTTTCCCCATTATTTTTTATCACCAGTGGCTTTGCTGATTGAGACACAGCTGTCTCACCCATATGGATCTCATAACCCTCGTTAACGGCGTTGCCGGTATCTGCGCAACCAGACATGATAAATTCTACTCGTCTCACTGTTTTACAGCCCTTTAGCACCGTGCGTGCAGGAAGGAGTCCCAATCCATGTTCCGAAGTTTTCTCGCCTTCTACACCATCAGGATCAGCAACTTCCTCACCCATCATCTGATAACCGCCGCAAATGCCCATCACTGTGCGTCCGTTGCCTGCCGCCTCCTCAACAGCTGCCGCACAACCGTTTTCGCGAATAGCCCGTAAATCCGAGATAGTGTTCTTGCTGCCGGGGAGAATAATCACATCAGCCATCTTCAGTTCCTCCGGATCTGAAGTGAAATAAAGATGCACTCTCGGATCGCGCGAGATAGTATCAAAATCGGTAAAATTCGAGAGATGAGGGGTAGCCACTACTGCCACATTTATTTTGTTATCTTCGGTATGTGCTGTGGATTTCTTCACCAGCGACACAGAATCTTCCTCTTCGATATGAATATCATCCAGATAAGGCACCACTCCGATAACCGGCACACCGCAAACCTCCTCCATCTGTTTGCGTCCTTTGTCAAAAAGTTTTTCGTCACCACGGAATTTATTCACGATAATTCCCTTTATACGCTTCCGGTCTTCCTCTGTCTGAAGCATAATAGATCCGTAAGCTGAAGCGAAGACACCTCCACGATCGATATCCGCGACAAGTATAACAGCCGCATCGGCATAACCTGCCATCGACATGTTCACGATATCCGTATCTCGAAGATTCAACTCGGCTATGCTGCCGGCTCCCTCCATCACGATAGGACTATATATTGCGCTCAACCTGTCAAAAGCCGAGTGTACTTCCTTCCTCAGTGGTTCCTTATTTTCTTTCTTGAAATAGTCATAAGCGTCCCTGTTCCCAACCGGCACACCATTGAGCACAACTTGCGAAGTTCTATCGCCCGACGGTTTCAGCAGCACGGGATTCATTTCCGCCATGCATTCCACACCCGCCGCCTCAGCCTGGACAGCCTGGGCGCGACCGATCTCAAGTCCGTCAGGGGTGACATAAGAGTTCAATGCCATATTCTGCGCCTTGAAAGGTGCCGGATGATAGCCGTCTTGCAGAAATATGCGGCATAATCCTGCCGCAAGCACGCTCTTACCCACATCACTTCCCGTGCCCCCGAGCATTATAGGTCTCAGTTTCTTCATTATTCTTCAAATAATCCTGCTTTTCCGAATCGTTTCCACCTCTCGTTGTCAATCCCTTCATCGCAATTCACTTCCCGTGCCATCGCGAAGAAGAGATCTGAAAGACGGTTTACATATCTCATCACATCCCCTTCCACCTTATCCTGTTCATTCAAGCGCCACAACTGACGTTCGGCACGACGACAAACCGTGCGTGCCTGATGCAGGAACGCCGCAGCCCGACATCCTCCCGGAAGCACGAAATCCTGCTCCATGCAACCTTTCTCCGTAATCGCATCAAGTTTCATCTCCAATGCTTCCACCGCGTCGGAGGGTAACTTACGCGGATTTATTTCGCGCGATTCAGAAGGAGTGGCAACTATGCTCATCGCTGTCATCAGGTTTACCTGAATCTCTCGAAGTATATTATCCTTTTCTGCATCATCAAGAAAACTTCTCACAATCCCGATTATGCTGTTCAGTTCATCAAGAGTGCCGTTGGTTTCGATACGGATATCTGCTTTCGGCACCCTCATGCCTCCGTGTATTCCGGTCGTACCCGAATCACCTTTACGTGTGTAAATCCTCATATAATCCGTTAATATCGTTATTTCCCCAATACATATGAGTATATCCGGCAATTGCATTCTTATAGCGATAAAGAGGAGTATCCACCTCTTTACCATTTACGTCATATTGCCGTGCCGGATATACGTAATCCTTTATCCGCGTTTCATCCTCAATAACGGAGGAATAATGAAACTCATGCCCTCGGATTGTAAAGTTTTCCGTTTTTACAGTCCTGTAACCCAAATGCAGATGAGCATTATCCATTGTTGCCTTGATAGGCAACAACCCACACATCTCATATCCATCAATCGAATCACAAAGATATAGCATACCACCGCATTCGGCAAACGCATATCCTCCGCGATCAATATAATCCTTAATCGACTCCCGCATCGAAACATTTGCAGTAAGTCTTGCGGCATATAGCTCAGGATAACCGCCGGGGAGATAAAGGAAATCCGCATCCGGCATATGCGTATCACGTAATGGAGAGAATTTAATTATCTCCCCTCCGAAACGAAGATTTTGCTCCAACAATCTAAGATTCTCCGGATAGACAAAGTTGAATGCCTCGTCATACGCCACTGCAATCTTACGGGAAGGACATGAAACCGAATGACATTTATCTGCGACATGCGTGTCATCTGACTTTTCGTCTTTATCTATTTGCGTAAGGTTCAACAACAAATCCATATCAATTCCTACCTTCACCGCGTCCGAAGCGCGATCTATAAAACTTTCTATCACGTTGTCATCTCCCAATGACAATCCCAAATGTCGCGATGGCATTGTCATATACGGATTCCTCTTCAGGCATCCCAAAAGTGTCACCCCCGCATCTTCAGCTGCAGATTTAAGAAGTCGCTGATGATTTTCAGATGCGACATTATTGAATATTACCCCGGCAATCTTTATTCGCTTATCAAAATTCTTAAAACCTGAAAGCACAGCTGCCAGGGAATAGGCGGAAGAAGCTGCATTTATTACGAGCACCACCGGCAAACCCGTAAGCTCTGCGATATGAGCTGCACTACCTTTTCTCTTGTCATATCCGTCAAATAACCCCATCACTCCTTCAACAATACGCACATCGCTACCAGCGGAATATCGTTGGAAAAGACTTTTAACATGTTGCTCATCCGACATGAAAACATCAAGATTGACAGATTCCATTCCCGCCGCAACTTTATGAAATTGCGTATCTATGAAATCCGGACCTGTCTTAAAAGGCGCGACCTTAAAACCTCTGTTTTTAAAAGCCCTGAGAAGACCGTTGGTAACGGTTGTTTTTCCACTTCCAGATGAAACCGCAGCAATTACGAAACCTGACTTGTATCTCATATATTATCAGATTTAAATCTCAGTTCCTCTTTCTTCTTTAAATCAATCTTAAAGAGACCGTCTGCCTTATCGAATAAGATTCCGGGATTGTCGAAATATAGTTCCATATCTCCCGACTGTATCAACTCTTCATGAGTTCCTGTCTTGACTCCGAGTTTTTTATCCATAAGCCATATGCGATCGGAAAGTTGCATCGCCATATCAAGATCATGTGTAGACATGAAGATCGTCTTTTCCATCTTATGTGCAAAAGAATAAAGCAAAAGCATGATTTCCACTTTGCTTGGATAATCCAGGAAAGCTGTAGGTTCGTCAAGGAATATCACGGGAGTCTCCTGTGCGAATGCTTTGGCAATCATGACTTTCTGACGTTCTCCGTCACTGAGGCTCTGCACCATCCGGTATCTGAGCTGTTCTATGCCTGCCAAGGAAATGGCATTATTCACAGCATCTTTATCCCGAACGCTTAAACGTCCCCAAAATCCGGTGTAAGGTGCACGCCCCAACCCTACAAGTGTCTCCACATCCATATTGTCAAGCAGGGGCTTCTCCGTAAGCACCACACTTATTGTCCGGGCAAGATCTTTTCCCGAATAATCGGCAAGAGGTCTGCCGGCTATCTCCACAAAGCCCGACAGCGGTTTTTGAAAACCGGCAAGCGTGCGCAACAACGTAGATTTTCCGGCTCCGTTAGGTCCCAACAAGCACGTCAATTCTCCGGGATAAAGGGATGCGTCAAGACATCTGGTGACACATTTGTCCCCCTTGGAATTTCTATAACCTGTGGTGAGGTTCCTTACTTTTATCGTTTCAACCTGTTTCATCTTCTCTTGAACCTCTCTTTAAAAATCACGTACATGATAACCGGAACACCGATAAGCGGAGTCACACCATTCAATGGAAGTACTATGTTATCCGGCAAAATACATATAAGATTGCAAATCAAGCCTATCACTCCGCCCGTAAGAATGCATCCGGGAATAATCACGCGATGATCAGCAACGCGGAAGATCATCCTGACCACGTGAGGCACGGCAAGTCCGATGAACGACACCGGTCCGCAGAATGCCGTGACCACGGAGGTGAGTAATCCGGTTGTGACCAGCAGCAGATTGCGCACGGTCTGCATGCTTATGCCGAGATTGAGCGCATAGTTCTCTCCAAGCAGTATCACATTCAGAGGCTTCACCATCAGTATCGAGAGCAACAGACCAAAAACTATAGCAAGAGAAAACAACGGTATCTGACCCAAGGCAACACCGTTGAAATTACCCATACCCCACATGGCATAACCATGCACCCCCTCGGCGGTGGAAAGATAGTTCAGAAGAGTGATGACCGAGGATGTCAGATAACCTGTCATAATGCCGGCGATAAGCAGCATAAGGTCATTTTTAAGCCACATGGAAAACAGGAGCAGCAAACCCATGATCGCGATACTGCCTGCAAACGATCCTGCCAGTATAGCCGCGTATCCGCCCCAAGAATAACCTGCGGCAGAAACTGACCCTCCGAAAAAAAGAATCACAAACGCGACTCCGAGACTTGACCCGGATGTAATGCCGAGTATGGAAGGACCGGCAAGAGGATTGCGGAATGCTGTCTGAAGCATAAGTCCGGACACGGTCAGCGCCGCCCCTGCAAGGACTGCGGTAATTGCCTGCGGCAAACGGCTTCCCACCACGATAAATCGCAACGGGCCGTCAGGATCGCCATTATTGAAAAGTATATCGACCACCTGCGCTGGAGGAATATCGACCGAACCCACAAACAGATTCGCGAAAAACAGCACCACAAGTGACACACAAAGAATCACAAACTTCATACCTCTTCAATTATTTTCAGATTATGCACACCTAAATATTATTTACGAATCGATAAATTCCATTTTTATATGGCATTGTTTCCGAGACTTTACCGGGTTTAAACAATTTAGCACCAAAATTTATGAGGTATCCGAGTCTGTAATCTGACAGTTTTAAATAAGTAAGAAGTTGACGACATTCATTCTCCTTCATCTGCCCGACTGCTTTAACCTCAATTATAACACGATTATCCACAACGATATCCGCTTTATAAGCCTCTTCAACCACAACACCTTTATATATTGCAGGGATTAGAACCTGCCGTTTTACTTCATATCCCTTTTGAGATATTTCATAGGCAAGAGCTCCTTCATAAAATTTCTCCCTCATTCCTCTTCCAATAGAATTTCTTACTTCAAATGCCGAGGCTATTATATCATAACCTATCTGCACATACTCCTCATTTAATGGCATCTTTCCATAATTTTAGAACTTATTCAGTCTGCAAATATAATACAATCTATTTTAGCAAGTGATAGATTGTGCAATTTAACTTAGTAAATACTTGAATGAATCATGATTAATGGTATCGCGGATCCCTTAATGCCTAATGGCATCACGGGAGACATGCGGATATTTCGGATTGAACGCGGATTTATCTTTTCAAATCAATTTCCATGGGGCAGTTTAAGTCACAGCGGATTCGGCAGCCAATGTCTGCTGACGGAGAGCCGCTGATGTCAGCTGATAGTTACGGATTTTCGCGACAACATATCCGCGACTATCAGTTAAAATCCGCGACTCCCGTCATATGCCTTTAGGCATATTAATCCGCGATTCTGATTCTGGATATAAAAGATCCGCGATCAATCCGCTAAATCCGTATTCATCCCATCACACCGGAAGGTGAAAGGGAATCCGCGATGCCATTAATTCCAAATTTATCCGATTAATACTGCTTTAACATTCAACATTACTCACTGCATGAGGTGGTAGTAGTGGTGGGAGGTGTGGTTGCTGAGTTCGAGATGCATGGCGGAGATCATGTCTTCGAGCAGGCGGTCGGGATGGAAAGGAGTTTCTTCATAGAAATCTATGTAGCGGGTGTTGCATCCATAGACACGTCTGTTCTTATATGCCTTGAACTGCGAATTGACAGGCGCATCATTGCCCAGCTCCCTGAGCGATTTGTCTTTCTCCTGATTGTATCTTACAAACCAGATATCGGCATCATGAGCCTCTGCAAGCACTTTCTCGGGTGCCAATGGCACACTCCCACTCTGCTTGTAGGAAGCAAAAGGATTGATGCCTCCGGCATCCTCGATAAGCCGTCCCATAGTAGATACACCACCCGGCACATTCCATACCTGACCGTAACGCTGGTCTATTATTACCTTCGGCTTGATCGCCAATCCGTTGGCAATTTGCTTCAGCTCAAGATAATTGCTTTCAGTCTTGGCAAACATCTTGTCTGCGACATCCTGTTTTCCGAAAAGCATTCCGTAGAAGCGCACCCACTCGGCTCTGCCGAGCGGCGAGGTCTCCATATAGTCGGCACACTCTATGATCGGAATACCGAGTTCACCCACCTTTGCATACTTGTCGTTGTTCTCGAACGGTGAAAGCATTATCACCTGAGGTTTCAGCTTTATTATCTTCTCAAGGTCGGGACTGAGGCTAACAA
>CAMYSW010000110.1:0-7879 GCA_947297425.1 uncultured Porphyromonadaceae bacterium | reverse complement strand
TAACCGATTGCTTAAGAGGGGACACAGGTTTCCGGACATGCTCCAGGATGTGCAGAGAAGTATACAGGTAATACGGGAAAATGCAGTGAAATATGGAATAGATCCGGACAGGCTCGGAGTGATGGGATTCTCGGCAGGAGGACACCTGTCGGTAATGTCAGGACTTTTTTTTGACACCAACTCCATGCTCCCATTGGGAATCATACCGGTTCATTCCCTTCGACCGGATTTTATAGCCCCGATATATCCGGTGGTTTCATTGGTGGATAAATCGACACATAAACGTTCACGCCGCGGACTGTTGGGTGAAGGAAATTCAATCAGCCATATAATGAAAGATTCTTTGTCACTCGAAAAGCATGTCAGGAGAGACATGCCCCCTACATACCTGATGAATTGTATCGATGACCCGATAGTGGACTATCATAATTCCATACTCCTTGACTCAGCAATGACAAATGCCGGAGTCAAACACAGGTACGTCCAATTCACTACCGGAGGACACGGCTTCGGAGCAAATCCCAAGAAGACCTCTGCTGAGGCGATAACCTGGAAAAAAGATTTTATTAACTGGCTAAATGATTTATTCAGATGAAAGAGGAAGAAAAAGACATAGAGTTCCGGTCTTCAACGGAAATTGAGGAATATCAGAATGACAGATTAAGGGAGGCTATCGGATATATCTACGAAAATTCACGGTTTTATCGGAATTTGCTACAAAAAAACAACATCGATGTCAAGGAAATACGCACTATAGCAGACCTTGTGAAGATACCTTTCACGGATAAGAAGGATCTTCAGCTTCACAATGTCGATTTCTTATGCGTTCCGGTAGAAAAGATAGTAGACTACATCACCACTTCCGGCACTCTGGGCGATCCTGTGACATTCGGATGCACGGACAAAGACCTGGAACGTCTCGCCTACAATGAGATGAAATCTTTCTCTTGTGCCGGTGTGCGTCCGGGAAACATAGTGCAACTCATGACAACCCTCGACAAGAGATTCATGGCGGGACTCGCATATTTTCTGGGCATACGCAAACTCGGGGCAAGCGTGATCCGCGTTGGAAACGGCATGCCCGAGCTACAGTGGGACACAATCAACCGCCTGAAACCCGACACGCTGATGTGTGTGCCTTCATTCATACTCCGCCTTCTGGAATATGCCGAACAACATAACATCGATTACCACAACTCAAGCATAAAGCGTATCATCGGTATAGGCGAAGGTCTACGAGAACAGGACTTTAGCCTCAACCTTCTTGGCAAACGCATAAAAGACAAATGGGATGTGGAATTATTCGCAACTTATTCTTCAACGGAAATGGGGGCTACATTCTCCGAATGTCCCTACGGATGTGGCGGGCACGTGCATCCGGAACTAATAATCGTAGAAATAATAGGCGATGACAATCTTCCGGTTAAAGACGGGGAAATAGGCGAAGTCGTTATCACAACACTCGGGGTGGAGGGAATGCCGCTATTACGCTTCCGCACCGGAGACATGAGTCGCAAAGTGACTGAAAAATGCAAATGTGGACGCAATTCATACCGCCTCACTCCTCTCGTAGGACGAAAGAACAACATGATCAAGCTTAAGGGGACAACCATATATCCTCCGGCAATAAACGATGTCCTCGACAACACACCATATGTGATAAACTATGTGGTAGAAGTGCGCAACAGTTTTGCAGGAACCGACGAGGTGGTGGTGAAAGCGGGGGTATCATCCAATCAACCTTTCGATGTGATAAAAGACCTTAAGGACCGATTCAGATCAAGGATTCGTGTTGCCCCCATAGTTGAGATACTCTCGCCTGAAGACATAGGCAAGATAAATAATCCTGGAAATAACAGAAAACCGATCAAATTCATCGATAACCGTAAGAGATGAGCAGACTGACACTTTATATCTACGACCTGTTCAAGAGACGTCCGGTCTTGGCATGGGGACTGTTCCTTGTCTCCTCCTTAGCATTATTGTTATCTTTCCTGACACTCGGTTATAAAGAAGATATATCCGATTTTTTGCCTCTTGATGAGAAAAATCACACTGCGCTATCCGTTTATCAGGATATTTCCGGAGCAAACAAGATATATGCCATAATTTCCGCTAAAGACACTACGGACATAGATCCACAAGAGCTGGCAGACGGAGTGGAAGCATTTTCGGAAAACCTCATGAATATGGATTCCCTTCATTATATCTCGGATATAATGAAGGAGATAGACATGGATAAGATGCTTGGCGTGACAGAGGCTGTATATGAAAATATCCCCTATTTCCTGACCGACGAAGACTATACGCGAATAGATTCCCTGCTTTCCGACCCCGGATACATAGACCGGCAAATCGGAGAAGACAAACAGATGCTTCTTTTCCCCACATCCAATATTATGGCTTCCAATATATCCCGAGACCCCTTGAATCTTTTCACACCAATCCTCAGCAGATTGAAACATGGAGGGATGTCTATAGATTTCGAGACTTTCGACGGATATATTCTCTCTCCGGATTCCAAGAAAGCTATTGTGATACTTGAATCTTCATTCGGTGCGCACGAATCGGAACATAACGCGGCACTCTCGGCTATGCTTAATGAAGCCGTAGACATTACAGAAAAAAACAATGACAATCTCGACATACATGTAATCGGAGGTCCGGTCATAGCCGTGTCTAACGCAGACAGGATAAAAAGCGACAGCATACTGGCTGTAAGCATCGCGGGAGTGCTGATCCTTGCATTGTTGATATATGTTTTCCGCAATCTGCGAAATATACTGCTGATATTGATATCCGTAGGATGGGGATGGCTGTTTGCAATGGGAATCATAGCCGTTTTTTATGATTCGGTATCAATTATAGTGATAGGCATAGCATCCGTAATCTTGGGCATAGCCGTCAATTATCCACTGCACTTGATAGACCACCTGAAAGACAGTCCCCGGCGACGTGAGGCATTAAAGGAAATCATATCTCCACTGGTGGTTGGGAATATAACCACAGTCGGGGCATTCCTGTGTTTGGTGCCGCTGAACGCTCCGGCTCTTCATGATCTCGGTCTATTCGCTTCCCTCTTGCTGGTAGGCACCATATTGTTCGTACTAATATTCCTACCCCACGCTGTCAAAATCCGTAACACGAAAGGCACGATACCGACAGAGCCTAAACTCATATCCAAAATGGCAGGATTGTCTCTTGAAAATAACAGATGGATAATCTCAAGCGTATTGATCCTAACCATAGTTTTCGGTTTCTATAGCTTACGCACCGAATTTGATTCCGACATGAGAAACATAAACTACATGACCCCGGAACAGAAAGCAGACATGGCATATTTCCAAAGTCTCGTAAGCGCTTCGCATAACACAGAAAGCCTTTACATTGTCAGCAACGGAGAAAGTTGGGAAGAGACTCTGAAACAAAATGAGATAATTGATATAAAAATAGATTCTTTGATAAATTCGGGAGTAGCGACACGTCAGAACGAAGTGGCATCTTTCCTGACATCCAAGGAGAAGCAACAACAGCGGCTACAACTTTGGAAACGATTCAAGGATAAATATAATGACGTGCTCACTGCAGGACTTAAGAAAGCCGCAATAAACCATGGCTTCAATCCGGAGGCATTCGCGCCTTTCGCTGAAATAATATCGACAGATTACATGCCTGCGGATTTCGAAAGGTTCGAGGAACTCGCATCTACAGTATTCACCGGCAACATAAGCGAAGACAGCAACTCGGGACGCAAATCATTAGTCCAGGTGCTTGAAGTGCCGGCAGATATCATTGAAGATGTAAAAAACGCACTTTCCGGAAAAACCGGGTTCAATGGAATCTGTTTTGATGTCAAAGGGATGAACGGTTCCATTGCCAACACTCTCTCAGATGATTTCAACTACATCGGAATAGCCTGCGGATTCATCGTATTCATCTTCCTATGGATTTCCCTCGGCAGCATCGAACTCGCTATCGTTTCTTTCATGCCTATGGCTTTCAGCTGGATATGGATCCTTGGAATAATGGGAATGCTCGGCATCAAGTTCAATATTGTCAACGTTATTCTCGCCACCTTCATATTCGGACAGGGAGATGACTACACCATTTTTATGACAGAAGGTTTGACCTACGAGCTTGCATACCGGAAGAAACTTTTACAATCTTATAAAAACAGCATCATTGTTTCTGCATTGATAATGTTTATCGGAATCGGAACATTACTCGTGGCAAAACATCCTGCAATGAGATCCTTGGGAGAAATCACCGTAGTCGGCATGATCTCGGTCGTATTGATGGCTTACCTCTTTCCTCCTCTGATATTCAAATGGCTAACACAGCGCAAAGACGGCAAACTCCGCAACTATCCCATAACCCTCAAGGCTGTAATTACAGGTAGATATGACTTTTACACTTCTCGTCTGCGTCCTCAAAAAGGAGAACCGGACATATATCTTGCGATCGAATGTGCAATGGGAAGATACCTGTATAAAGGGAGGGAGATCGAAATGGCGGCAAAAAAAGCATTGAAAGAAATTAAAAGGAATATTTCGCGTATTGGAGAATATAATGACGGAGACACATTCATTGTCAATGACACCACAGGACAAGGCGAAATAGCCATTGTCCTCGCCGTTGCATATCCTGACAGTAAAGTCTTCGTAAAGGTTTATTCAGAAGATTCGGAAGCCATAATCAAAGGATGTATCCGTGATTTTGCACCTAACGTAAGAATTACAAAAGAACTTGACATCTCCTCTCTGCCGGGAAACTATCATTTCATAGGATAGGTCTGAAAGAACCGGCGGCAATTCGCTCGGCAACAGAATTTAGTCGGAGACATACAGAGCGCGTCAGAGACGAAGACGAAAGGGAACATACCAATCCGGATATGTTCCCTATGCTTCGTGCGGAAAAGCCGGAATCAGTCATCCTTGTCAAGGAAGAAAAGAGGGATGTTGGCAAGAAAGATATCGGGAGAGGAAAGAACGTCGCGGTAACGTATCAAGTCGCGGAGCTTTATGTCGGCGATAATGTAATTGCTTCGGGAGGAATTATACATCTCGTGGATCTGCTCGAACTCAATCAAACCGGGGATATCAGTGTCTTCATAATGGATATAGACTTTCAGCGTAACATCCGTTGTATATGCAGGAGTGTCTATATAACTCATCTTCTTGTATTCATAGCGATAACCGTGACGGCGTGCCATTATGTCGCTGAGGATCGAGGATGCCGTAGGAAGTCCACCGGCTCCTTTGCCGAACATGAACTGCCTGTCGTAACACTCACCACGTATAACCACACCATTGTATTCGTTATCTACGCTATAGATATATTTAGAAGGGCTGACAAATTCAGGCATCACGAACATGGTAAAAGAAGAATCGTTAACCTTGACAACCTGCGCCACAAGCTTTATCTTGACACCTTTCTCCCTTGCATACTGAATATCGGAATCATGTATAGTGGATATACCGTAGGTGAATATTTCATCGGGACGCACATACACGCCGAGTGCATGAACCGTTATGATAATTAGCTTGTATAGGGAGTCTTTCCCGCTGATATCGAAAGTGGGATCGCTTTCGGCGAAACCGAGCTTCTGTGCTTTTAACAATGCCGATGAATAATCCTCGCCATGATCGAATACGCGAGAGAGTATATAATTTGACGAACCGTTAAGAATACCTTTCACCTCAAGGAGAAGGTCGTTGTCATAATATTCTTCCAGATTGCGGATCACGGGTATTGAACCGCAAGACGAAGCATCGTAAAGTATAGCCGCATCATGCTTCTCTTGAAGTTCGATGAGTTCCGGAAGATGAACCGCGATCATCGCTTTTGAACCGGAAACGACAGGAATCCCTTTCTTCAATGCAGTGGTGACTATCCGGTATGATGCCTCGGCATCATCAACCACCTCCACAATGAGATTTATCTCAGGATCGTTGAAAACATCCTCCGGATTGTCGGTCATTACACCTTCCGGAACTTCCACATCCCTCTTTTTATCAATGTTACGCACACATATCTTACGTATCTCAGCATGCGCGTTCTTAGCTTGTGATATAACCCTATACACTCCCTGACCTACGGTTCCGAAACCGAAAAGTCCTATATTTATCTTATGATTCATTTTTCTATGAATGGTATTAAAATATTATTCAACTGTTCATGTTCTACAAGAAAACCGTCATGCCCAAACTGTGAGTCAATCTCAAAATAACGGGCACCCGGGATCATCGAGCAAAGCGTTTTCATCTCTGCCGGTGTGAAGATCATATCTGACGACAACCCTATCACCACCGATTCGGCATTCACCCTTGACAACGCCGCACCCACACCACCGCGATCCCTGCCTATATCATGAGTGTCAAAGGAATCAAGGATAGACATATATGAATATGCATTAAATCTCCGGCACAATTTCTCACCCTGATATCGCTGATAGGAACACGCTCTGTGTGGGTCGACGTGCGGATCATAGCCTTCCGGGTCTTGTTGTGTAAGGTTATAACCGGCACCGCCGCGATATGTAAGCAACCCTATCGCCCGCGCCGCCGCCATGCCTGCCATTCCCGCCTCGGGACATCTCTTGCCGAAAGTGATATCCGCCTCTATAGCCATGCGCTGCGTCTCGTCAATGGCTATTGTCCAAGGAGAAGCCTTGGCATCGGTGGCTATAAGTATAAGTTTGTCGAACCTTTCCGGCTCAGAGGCAATCCATTCCAATGCCTGAAATCCTCCAACTGAACTCCCAACAAGGGCATGAATCTTTCCTATACGTAAATGTGAAGCTAACAGAGCATGGGCACTGACAATATCCCGTATTGTCACAAGTGGAAAATCTCCATAATAAGGTTCACCGGTAGACGGATTAACGGAAAGCGGACCGGTTGTGCCGTAATGCGAACCGAGAATATTGGCACACACCACAAACCATTTGTCCGGATCAAGGAAGCCTCCCCGCTCCACAGTGTGCGGCCACCAGTCTGCTACATCGCTATTCGCGGTTAGGGCATGGCACACCCACACCACATTGGAGCCGTCGGCATTAATATTGCCATAGGTGTGATAAGCGATCGTGAGCCCGTCTATCTCTTTGCCCGACTCCAAAGCGAACGGAGCCTCATGATAATAATACTTGATCATAATCCTGTTTTTTCAAAAGCCTGCTCAAAATCGGATATTATATCCTCCACATCTTCCAGACCGAGGGATATACGGAGCAAAGTCGGAGTAACACCCGCCGACAGCATGTCAGCTTCCGACAGCTGCTTGTGGGTGGTAGAGGCTGGATGTGTCACAACCGTAATGGAATCACCGATCATCGTCATATGGGCGGCAAGTTCAAGAGCCTCTACAAATTTAACGGTTGTGGCGACATCCCCCTGAAGTTCGACATTCAGAACACCCGATGCACCATATCTGAAATATTTGGCGGCATTGGCATATGAAGGATGTTCGGGGAAACCGACATAGCTCACATTCTTCACTTTAGGATTATCCTTAAGGTATTCCGCAAGACGGCGCGTAGACTCCACCTGATGGCGAACCCTCAGCGATAAAGTCTCAAGACCGAGGAGCATCAGATAACTATCGAAGGCAGAAGGGCATGTCCCCAAGTCTCGCTGCCCGTCAACCCGACATTTAACAATGAACGCAGCATTTCCGAAAGCCTCATACAGGTTCAGTCCGTGATACCCCTCGGAAGGACCGTCAATCAAAGGATACCTGCCATTGTTCCAAGGGAATGTGCCGCCATCAACTATGATTCCTCCCATTGCAGTTCCATGACCGTTTATCCATTTAGTAGCTGAATCCACGATAATGTCGGCTCCCCAATCAAATGGATTACAAAGATATCCACCCGCAC
>CAMYSW010000109.1:0-7942 GCA_947297425.1 uncultured Porphyromonadaceae bacterium | reverse complement strand
TGTTGAATCAAAAGGGTTGGTTATTGTGCCACCGGCATTTTTGATCATCTTCACATCTCCATTCTTTATACCCAATGCTGCAGGAAGCAGTTCGACAAGCCTTGTGTCCATACAAGTAACAATAGCTATCCTCTTGTCGGGATATTTTGAAGTCGTATATTTTTCAAATTCCCTGCGGGCAACAAATTCACGATTATATTCAAGGATTGTATCAATCATAATTCAAATTATTCTTTTTAAACAGCTTATTAATTTCTGTAAATTAAATATGTGATCATTTATTGGGTTTTATAGAATCACTTCATTTTTGTAAACTTGTTTAAACAAGCTCATTTGCCGGGATAAAATGTCTCAAATGTTGAATCGTCATAATAAACGGTAATTTGAACCGCTTTTCGTGGATTTTTACGCATTTTTTCTATTTCACGTTGTAATTCGGAGTTTTTTCTATCAGCGTGATTCTCGCTGTTCATGCGGGATGAGGGGCTGTTTATACCCTCATTTAAGGCTGCGAGAGTAGCGTATTTTTCAAAATTCGTATCTCTGACAGGATTTTTTGCTTGTTCACTGAATAAATTGGGTAATGCTTCTTCAGAAGTCTCATCATGTGGAGGGGGTATCAACATACCGCCTTCACCAAACAGCAGCCATAATACCGACAGGCGAGGAAAAGCTGTGTGAATCTGTCCGACTATAACATCGGATATCTTCTTATTGCGCCCGGTCAGTATCTGCGATAGGCTTGGACGTGGGATTCCACACTGATCAGCGAATTGAGAGTTCGTTAGACCCATTTCATCAATGAACACTTTTAGACGAATTGCTACATTATCCTCATTCATACGGCTTGTTTAAGTTTTCAAATTCTGACTGCAAATGTAATTATTTATTTGCAAACTGCAAATTATAATTGGCAAATTTTGTAATTTAAATATACAAACTAAATATTTACAGAT
Organism: uncultured Porphyromonadaceae bacterium; assembly: GCA_947297425.1. Taxonomy (GTDB): domain Bacteria; phylum Bacteroidota; class Bacteroidia; order Bacteroidales; family Muribaculaceae; genus Lepagella. Next base: position 6,986 of record CAMYSW010000109.1, on the reverse strand, counting down.
GTAATTTACAATTTGCAACAACAATTGATAAGTCTATAATTAAGTTGGGATTCATAGTGATACTTACTGAAAATAAGTGATATAACACATAACATGTCTAAAATGCCATCTTCTGACAATCAATATAGACATAAATTAGAACTAATTCTTTAAATAATTTCATTATAGTGCAATATACCAAGGTATTACAATTAATGTTAAAGGACGTTAATTGTTATTATTTGCATTAATTACTTAATTTTATATGTAAAACCCAGTCAAGTTGCATATGTGAATAGAGTAAATAGGTACATATGCACGTTACGATTGTAATTTGCAAAGTAGACGCAATTCGCAATTTACACTATTAAATTTACAAATGATAGTACTATTTTGCAAACGATACAATCTGGTGAAAATCATGCTTAATTGAATGTCCCAATTTGACCAATGTTATAATCTGTAAATTTTGCACTCTCCTATTCATGCAATAGCTTAAAAATTTTTCTGAGTTTGATTTTTGTGAGAATTTCATAATCGCCTACATTTATTGGGATTTTTAGATATATCCGATTCTCAAAGCCTTATATACAGAATAAAACAAGGATAAAATCTTAAAATATAAGACTTTATCCTTGTTTACAAATATAAATTTATATTCTAATTTAGCGATTGGAATGTAAAATTTAGGTGGTTTATTAAAATTTAATGAGATTTTTCATTAGTAAATTCTCAATTTGTAATAAATTGTTAAATGGTTTATAAGTTAAGATAGAGAATTAGTCTAACATTAAATATATTTTTCCTATTAATGGAGGTAACTGCAATATCTCTTCTATTATGCTATTTGAATCAGGACGACGGAACAATATCTCTGCCACTTCCCTTTCCAACATTATAGAGTTTGTTTTTTCGTATTTTTCTTTATCAATTTTTTCCTCATTGTTTATTAATCCATTTTTCACATTGAACCTTGTCAATCTTCCATTTTTCTCGTTTTTCACGAGAATGGAATATTTCAAATTATTCCGCTCTATTGCCTGAAATTTTAGAATCTCATAAAGATTTAAGATACGTGCCATGCCGTAAACTTCAGAGTGATTTGTCTTGTCATATACACATTCGGTTGTTCCTATGTATCCTGCAGAGGTAGCATCCGGAATGGTTGCTCCATAGAACGGTTCCCATAATCCGGATATTTCAGATTTTGTGGGATATCTATATAAGACCAAACTTGATTCAGGATAATGTTTCTTTATCTCACCAAGGAGTTTATAGTAAGTGCATCTATTTTCTGCATCAAGTGAATATATAGTTATTGTCTCTTCTTTCACATAAGTAAATGCGACTCCGGAAACTGTTTTATCTGAATTAAGACAATAAAAAACGGTCCCACCTGAAATTATACATTCATCTATAGCCAAAGACAAATCAGATAGCTCATGAAGTATTCCTAAGTTTTTTCCGGAGCGTTCTTTTATTGACAAATATGAAATTATTTTATTTATTTCATCTTGATTTGGACGAGAATCTGATGAAATCATATTGCAAATAAGCCTTTGGCAATAACGTTGTTTTATATTTTGGGTTCTTTCATCTTCTTGTCTGAGAATGTTATAATGTTCCAATGCAAAATCATGTGAAGCTGTGAAACGCTCCTTAATACGATAGAAGGCATTAACAAAACCACGATCCTTATAATATCGTTGTAGACCATTATCCGCAGGAATGAGGAAGAGGAATGAATATTCAGATTTTTCCATCCGTTTAGCCATTCTTTCTATCATATCGCCCATGATCCCTTGACACCGAAATGTCGGATCAGTGGAAAGTCCGCATAGATATAACCCCTTGATTTGATTTTTACTGTTTCCGAATTTGTATGGAATTGCCATCAATCCTGCAATTATTCGTCCTGCGCGTTCTTCATATTCTATCAGTGAAAGATTAAAATATTCATTAAACACCATATGAATATATTCATATGAATCATGGAAAGTATCTTTCCATAGTTTCATCATTCCTTCCTTGATTTCTGCTTCTTTCATAAGTATATGTTTGTTGCTTATCTTGATAACGGAAGATGATTGGAAATGGTTTTAATTAGCAGGTTCTTAATACATGGTTATAAATAGGTTCTTATACAAAATGAATGTGAAAACAGATCTGTTTTCACATTCATTTTGTATAAGTCTGGTCAGAAGAATGTTAAAAGTAATAGATAGCTTCTAAACATTTCTAAGTCAGGATTGCTTCGCAAGATGGCTATAGAAGTTTCCTATGTTCGCGTTTTTCTACGGCTCTATGAACTTTGTGTATTTCCTTAACCATGCACACTCCTACAGCCACCATTGCAGCTGATAGAACGAGTTTGGCAATCTTAAATCCTAATTTCACGCCTGGATGACAATGAATGTGTTCTTGTTCGTGATTCATAACAATGTGTTTTTTATAGTAATTAAATAATCATGAATATAAGCATACAACCAAGCAGGTTTATTATGCCTTATGGCTGACTGCATATTCTTTATACACTCTTTTTAGAAACACATGCCATCTTTCTTTTGTTCATGCGAACATTTTCCTTAAGCAAGTTATTTTATAGGTAAGCAAGAGCTCACTTATTTAAGTAAGTGAGCCCATTAAAATAATAGCAGGTCTGTTTCTGAAATAAACTTGCTTGCTTCTATAAAGATACTTAAATTATGTCTAATCAACGTCCCATAACATTTGACCGGGTAGTGAGGGTGCTTGCCACTTTGGCGGCTATTGCGGCTGTAGTGTGGCTTATTGATATATTACGGAATGTTTTACTTCCATTTTGTGTGGCATGCCTTATATCCTATCTCCTTGAACCGGTGGTTGAATTTCAGCAGAAACATCTGCGGTTGCAACATCGGCTGATTCCGGTATTTCTGACTTTAGTTGAAGTTGCCATATTGGCGGGAGGACTCGCTTATTTTTTCATACCTTCAATAATTGATGAGGTTGCGCAGCTTGAGTCAATAATCAAAGCTTCATCTTCAAAGGATGTAACGTCAACTTTGTTGCCTCCTGAGATCCATGAATATATTACTAAATATCTTAGTTTCGAGAATATATCCAAATATATAAGTGGAAGCCGCATTGAGGCAGTGTTGAATAAAAGCACTTCAGTGCTTGCCGCAACTATTGATTTCCTTATGAACACGATAGAATGGCTACTAACATTTATTTATGTGATATTTATACTTCTTGATTATAAGCGTATAATGCGTGGTTTCAGGCTTGCTGTGCCTCCAAAATTCCGTGATAAAGTATATCCTGTTCTTGACAATATTAAAGATAATATGGATCGCTATTTTCGGAGTCAGGCAATAATCGCTTGTTGTGCTGCGGTATTATATTGTATCGGATTCTCTATTGTTGGTCTTCCCCTCTCCATTGTAATGGGAATAACGGTAGGCATATTGTATATGGTTCCTTATTTTCAATATATCACGTTGATCCCGGTGGTCATACTCTGTTATATATATTCCATGACCGGAGCATGTGAATTTTGGCCTGAGCTTGGGAAATGCGTTCTCGTATATATAATTAGCCAATGCATATGCGATTATCTCTTGACTCCTAAAATAATGGGTAAATCTTTAGGGTTAAATCCTGCAATAATACTGCTGTCACTCTCAATATGGGGAACGCTGCTCGGAATCATAGGTATGATTATCGCGCTCCCTGTGACGGCACTCATTATTGCATATTATAAGCAATATGTTCTGTCTCCTAAGTATGACTCGCAAATCCGCTAAAAATATGCGTTGACTAATCAATACATTAAATAATTTCGATGTCATACTTAAAGAGACGGGAAAAATAATTGATAACTAATTAAATAATTATTATGGAAAAAATGACATTTAAAGGAGGAGTGACTCGTTATTGGTGGATGCCACTGGTAACAGGCTTGCTCTCAATTGCTATTGGAATCTGGTGCCTCTGTAGTCCGGATTCATCGTTGCCGGTGCTCGCATATGTGTTTGCCGGAGTAGTAATCGCTGCCGGCATAGTAAACATTTCTTTTGCTATCGCCAATTCCCAGATAATGCCGGGATGGGGATGGTCATTGGCGCTTGGGCTCATAGAAATAATCGTAGGAATATGGTTATATACACTGCCGGAAACTATGCTGATAGTGACATTTATATATACTATCGGCATTTATCTGATATTTATCACTATCAATGCCATCTGCGAAGCATGTATGCTCTATACTTATTCTTCAGGCATGACAGGCTGGCTTTTAGCATTGCTTCTGATTACGCTTGCCTTTTCAGTTATATTCCTGGCTGGTCCCGTAGTTGGAGGAGTGGCAGTATGGCTATATATAGGTGTCTCGTTTATTACATTCGGATGCTATAGGATTGCCCTGTCTACAAAACTTCGTAAGTTGAACCATGAGATATTATAGAGAATCATAACAAAAAGAGAGTGAGATGACCGATTCAGGTTCATCTCACTCTCTTTTTATATAGTTTTACAGTAAACAGCTTCTTAGTCCCTGCGGAAAATATCACGCGTATAGACTTTCTCTGCAACATCATCAAGACATGAATCATATCGGTTTGCCAGTATGGATTGTGACATTTCTTTGAATTTTTCAAGATTGTTCACTACTTTGCTTCCAAAGAATGTGGAGCCATCCTCGAGGGTCGGTTCGTAAATGATGACCGTTGCTCCCTTGGCTTTGATCCTCTTCATTACACCTTGTATAGATGACTGACGGAAATTGTCGGATTGTGATTTCATTGTAAGCCTGTACACGCCTATCACACACGGTTGCTCAGCTGCCATACCGTATGTATTGGATGTTGTATAATCATAATAACCAGCCATGCGGAGCACTTGGTCAGCAATAAAATCTTTGCGGGTGCGGTTGCTTTCCACTATTGCTGTCATCATGTTTTGTGGAACTTCTGCATAGTTGGCGAGAAGCTGTTTTGTATCTTTAGGCAGGCAATATCCCCCGTAACCGAACGATGGATTATTATAATGGGTTCCTATACGTGGATCAAGTCCGACACCCTTGATGATAGCTTGCGAATCAAGTCCTTTCACTTCTGCGTATGTATCAAGCTCATTAAAATAGCTTACGCGTAAAGCGAGATATGTGTTGGCAAAGAGTTTCACGGCTTCAGCTTCTTTAAGACCCATATACAGAGTGTCTATTTCCGGCTTGAGGGCCCCTTGCTGAAGGAGTGAGACAAAAGTATGTGCAGCTTCATTAAGCGCGGGTATATCTGCTATAGCTTCAATAGCCGCATTTTCTGCAGCGAAACGTTTGTCATTTATAAGTTTGGGAACACCTGCTATGATTCTTGACGGATATAGGTTGTCATATAATGCTTTCGATTCCCTTAAAAACTCTGGAAAGAACAGAAGATTGAATTTTTTTACTCCTTGTGCAGCATATTTCACATATAGCGAACGGCAATACCCTACCGGTATCGTGGATTTTATTATCAATATGGCATCCGGGTTTACAGACAGCACAAGGTTAATGACATCCTCGATATGTCGGGTATCGAAATAGTTGCTATGCGGATCGTAATTTGTAGGAGCAGCTATGACAACAAAATCAGCATTACGATATGCAGATGCGGCATCAAGAGTTGCCGTAAGGTCAAGCTGTTTTTCTGCAAGATACTTCTCTATATAATCGTCTTGAATCGGAGAAATACGGTTATTGATTTTTTCAACTTTATCCTGTATCACGTCAACTGCAATGACATGGTTATGTTGTGAAAGAAGTGTTGCTATGCTTAGTCCGACATAGCCGGTTCCTGCTACTGCGATATTATATTTTTGCATTTATGATCTTATTGATTTGATGATATCCGCAAAAATACGAAGAACTGAGATTAAAAACAAATCTGATGATAACTTTTTAAAAATCATCATCAGATTTACTTTTATCCCCTACTAAGCGTAAGATGTGCATGTGTGGCAGTGTTAGATATCCTTTATACTGGTGCAATTCCATCAGACTACAACGGAGTAATGGGAGTGCAAATCACTTTTCTTGACAAATATTGTCCGGAGCAATTTGAAATCTTAAACATTTTAAACATTTTAAATCTTTAAGGTGGTTGTTACGTGGTTGTATGTGGTTGGAGTTTTTATGTGTGTTGGCTTGGCGCAGAGAGAAATCGGATTTTAAATTATGGATATCCGGCATCGCGGATTCCTATATGCCTATGGCATATAGGGAGAGACGCTGATATGGCGGATGGGGCGCGGATTTAATTGAATTATCCGCATTTTTATGATGGTAGCAGTGGAGATGCTGATTTTTTGCCCGATTATCACAGAGTTACAGAATTTTGTTGTAAATTTGCGTATGGCAGATAACCGACTTTTTGATAAGTATTGCGCCAAGATAATAGGGATAGCGCGTCACCGTCTTTCGACCGACGGTGACGGCGTGACTACGCTGGTAGCTTTTCACGGCTGTCCGCTCCGTTGCCGGTATTGTCTGAATCCGCAATCGTTGGGTGGTGGAAACCGATTCAAAGAGTATTCTCCGCAGTCTCTTTATAATGAAGTGAGGGTTGATGAGCTGTATTTTCTCGCTACAAACGGTGGAATAACTTTCGGCGGCGGTGAACCTTGTCTGCGCCCTGATTTCATCCATGAGTTTCGTGGGCTATGTGACCAGGCTTGGCAGATTAATCTTGAAACATCGCTTAATGTCCCGACAGCCAATACTGAGGCGTTGCTACCGTTGGTCAATACTCTGATTGTCGACATCAAGGATATGAATCCCGATATTTATCGCAACTATACGGGGCAGAACAACGACTTTGTTCTTGACAATCTCCATATGATAGCCGATGCCGGGCGACAACAAGACTGCGTTATCCGCATACCTCTGATACCTAACTATAATACTGAAGCCGACCGCGATGCAAGCAGAAAGGCTCTTGAAGCACTCGGCTTCAACCGATTCGATCTATTCACCTATCAAATCC
>CAMYSW010000108.1:0-7968 GCA_947297425.1 uncultured Porphyromonadaceae bacterium | reverse complement strand
CGTCAAAATTAAGCACGTCCGGGCGCACACCCGGTGCGCAGGGGCGGTTTCCAATAGAGGATATGTTATTGTTTTCAGACATGACTAAGAAGCTGTTTAAAACAGTATGGTTTAAAACAGCGAGGTTTAAAACATTTAACAAATCTTTTTCAACTTACAAAGATAGCGAAAAAATCAATAGATATGACAAGCGAGTCCTGCTGTCCGGGTAAATTTGTGGAGTAATTGTCATAATTAGTGTTAAATAATGGATGAGAGATTTAAACTTGCTTCCGGATGCTCCGCCACGATGGAAGGGGCGGATTATCCCCGTAATATCGAATTGCTCTCAAAAGCTTTGAGTTGCTGGGAGAGCCTTGCCGGTTTTCGTAAAGACAGGGAACGCAACAAGAGGTTCACATATGGTGATCAATGGGGCGATATGATAGAGGTTGACGGGGCAAGGATGAGGGAGGAGGATTTTATAAGGAGTCAGGGAAATGTGCCGTTGAAGAACAATATGATACGCCGCCTGGTGAGGAATGTCCTCGGAGTGTTCAGGAACCGGTATGTTCAGCCCCGGTGCGATGCGCGGCATCCATCGGAAATGCAAGACGCGAGTGAAATGCAGCGCCTTCTGGAATATAACATGGAACTAAACAGGATGGAAGAGGTGTATGCCCGCACTATGGAAGACTTCTTGATAGGAGGACTTGCCGTGCACCGGAAGTGGTACGGGCGTAAATGCGGCAAGACAGATTGCTGGACAGATTTCGTTATGCCCGATAATTTCTTCTGCGACAGTGATGCCCGGGATTTCAGAAATTGGGATGTGAATATTATAGGAGAGGTGCATGACCTTGATTTCAATTCGTTATGTGCCTCTTTTGCACGTTGCGCAGAAGATTATGTGCGTCTGAAGAAGATTTACGGTATGCAGGATTGCAGATCCTGCCGGGTGATTGAAGTGTGGAACAGGGAATACCGCCAGCGCTACAGGTGCCATGACCTCAGGAGCGGCAGATATTATGTGATCCCCGCAGAGGATGCCGGCGAGGCAAAATCGTGGGAAAAGCGCGAATGGATGGTCGAAGAAGAATGGGTCTGTCATTTCCTTTCACCTTCCGGCGATGTGTTGCGCAGCGGCAGTTCTCCGTATAGCCATGGCGGTCATCCATTTGTATTCAAGGCTTATCCCTTTATCGATGGGGAGATACATTCATTTGTCAGCGACATCATTGACCAGCAAAAATTCACAAACCGTCTAATATCCATGTATGACTGGATATTGAGGGCATCGGCAAAAGGAGTGTTGCTTTTCCCCGAAGGGGCGTTGCCGGAAGGGGCTGATATTAACGATATAGCGGAAGAATGGAGCCGCTTCAACGGCGTGATCATGTTTCGTCCGAGAGCCGGAATGCCATTGCCGCAACAGGTTAGTTCCAATTGCACTAACATAGGGATAACGGAACTTCTTGATATCCAGCTTAAGATGATGGAGGATATTTCCGGTGTGAACGGAGCGTTGCAAGGCAAGCTCGAAAGCAATTCTATGAGCGGAACCCTTTATAACCAACAGACACAGAACTCGCTAACCGCGCTTGTCGACCTGCTGCGAAGCTTTGACAGTTTTATAGCCGATGCCACAGCGATGGATGTCTCCAACATAAGGCAGTATTATAATAAAGACAAGATCCGGGGGATAACCGGTGGAGTTATCGGTCTGGGAACCACGTAACATGGGGTATTGAAATGTAAATTGATAAATATTATTAAAAAAGCAAGCAACGATTGATGTTAGCTTGCTTTTTTTGCAATATCTTCGTATCTTTGTGATTCGATGGGAGGTTGTTTAGGTAACTTCCAAGACTACAGGCATTCTGGAAATAAAAGTGTAACCATAAAACTCAATAATGAGAAAAATCATAATCCTGCCACTTTTGGCCTTATCTTTGACGGTTTCGGCTCAAAGAGATATTACATCATTGAAACAATGGGAATTTTCGCGTGATTCAGCGGTATGGAAGTCCGTGAGTGTCCCTCATGACTGGGCAATCTACGGACCGTTCGACAGGTCAAACGATCTTCAGAAAGTAACTGTGGAGCAAAACGGCGAGACGGAGGCTTCATGGAAGACAGGACGAACCGGCGGACTCCCTTATGTCGGCAAAGGATATTATAAGACAACTTTTGAAGTTCCCGATACGACGGGAAAGGTATTTACATTTGAATTTGACGGAGCCATGTCCAACCCTAAGGTTGAAGTGAACGGCAAGATGATCGGTCACTGGGCATATGGTTACAATTCATTTTATATCAATGTTCCCCGAGGAGTGATAATGCCGGGAAGAAACACTATAAAGGTGTCGCTGGAAAACAAGGAGAAGTCGAGCCGGTGGTATCCGGGAGCAGGACTTTACAGGAATGTGCGCCTTGTTTCCTCCTCTCCGATACATGTTCCAACATGGGGAACCTATGTTGTGACTCCTTACGTTACGCAGAATGAGGCTTCCGTAAGGCTCACCACCGAGATTGCCGGAACGGCAAAGGCTCAGAAAGTTATGGTCAAGACCGACATTGTGAGTCCGGAAGGGAAGGTAGTGGCAACAAACAATTCAATGTATCATTCGCAGGGACAGCCTTTCGTGCAGGATTTTCTTGTGGAGGCCCCGGAATTATGGTCAACAGATACTCCGTATCTATATGAAGCACGCACTACATTAAATGTAGATGGCAAGGATGTTGATCGGTATGTAACCAGATTCGGCATACGTTCTCTCGAGTATATCCCTGAGAAAGGATTTTTCCTGAACGGGAAATATACAAAATTCAAAGGAGTGTGTCAGCATCATGACCTCGGTCCTCTTGGAGCGGCTGTGAACAAGGCGGCTCTCGCACGTCAGATAGAAATGCTTAAGGACATGGGCGCGAACGCTATCCGGACAGCACACAACATGCCGGCTCCTGAACTTGTGGAACTTTGCGACCAGATGGGTATGATGCTCATGGTGGAACCTTTCGATGACTGGGGTTTCCGTCCGAAGAGCGTCAATGGCTACGGGTCTATCTTCGGTAAATGGGCACAAAAGGATATGGAAAATATGGTGAAGCATTACCGTAACAACGCCTCCGTGGTGATGTGGTCGGTAGGAAATGAAGTGCCGAGTCAGTGGGGACCTGATGGTGTCAGCGAATTGCAGATGCTTCAGGATATTTGTCACCGTCTTGATCCGACTCGTCCCGTGACTTGTGGAATGGATCAATATGGAGCAGTAATAGAAAATGGCTTTGCAGCTACTCTCGATATACCCGGTTTCAATTATAAACCTCAATATTATACCCAGGCATACGAAATTTTGCCTCAACGTCTCATCCTCGGTTCCGAGACTGCTTCTACGGTTTCTTCACGTGGAGTCTACATGTTCCCGATGGAACTGAAGGCGGGAGCCAAATATGACAATCATCAGTCTTCCGGTTATGACACCGAATTTTGTTCATGGTCCAATATCCCCGATGTCGATTTCTCAATGGATGACGACTATCCTTGGATGATAGGGCAATTTGTATGGACGGGGTTTGACTATCTTGGGGAGCCATCTCCATATGATGTTGACGGCTGGCCTAACCATTCAAGCGTTTTCGGTATCATTGACCTTGCTTCTCTTCCTAAAGACCGTTATTATCTCTATCGCTCCCAATGGAACAAGGATGCTTCGACCCTTCACGTGCTTCCGCATTGGAACTGGGAAGGTCGCGAAGGTGAAAAAACTCCCGTTATGGTTTATACGTCTTACCCCTCAGCCGAACTCTTCGTAAATGGCAAATCATATGGCAAGAAGACGAAAGCTGCAGCAACGCCGCTTGATTATGGGAAACGTCTTTCAATGTCGTTCTATGATAGGGACAAGGCATGGGATGAAGACCGGATTCAAGATAAGAAAGGTATGGACCGTTATCGCCTTGTGTGGGATGATGTTGTTTATGAGCCAGGTGAAGTCAAGGTCGTTGCATATAATGCCGACGGCACTAAGGCTGAAGACAAGACAATCCGCACTGCGGGCAAACCACATCATATCGTGCTCACACCTAACCGCCGCAACCTTAATGCCGACGGGGAGGATCTCGTCTACATCACTGTCCAGGTGGCAGACAAGGACGGGAATATTGTGCCTGCCGACAACCGGACAGTAAAATTCTCAGCTTCCGGAGCCGGTACATTCCGTGCTACCGCCAATGGAGATCCGACAAGCCTGCGTCCTTTCCAGATTCCAGAGATGGATCTTTTCAGCGGTGCGGCAACCGCGATAGTGCAGGCGGGAAAGACCCCCGGGGTAATAACTTTCGAGGCTAAGGCGAAAGGGGTGAGGCCTGCTAAAATAGAGATTGAGGTGAAATGAGGAGGTGCTTCGGACGCAAGCCCGAAGTATAGGAGCGCTCAACGGGAATTGAAGGGGCGGAATAGTGCCGTAGGGGAATTAGAAGGGGAAATTAAAGTAACTAAACAATAATATCTTAAATAATAACAACTTAAAATCAGAATTGTCATGGAATCCATGAAGACAAAGATTCAAGAAATTTTTAAAGAGAGATTTGGAGATTCAGGAACACTTTATGCTTCTGCAGGTCGTATCAACCTTATTGGAGAGCATACCGACTATAACGGAGGTTTCGTATTCCCCGGGGCTATAGACAAGGTTATCATGGCTGAAATCAAGCCTAACGGAATGGAAAAAGTGCGTGTATTCTCCATTGATATTGATGAATATACAGAGTTCGGTCTGAAAGAGGAGGACGCTCCTTCACAGAGCTGGGCGCGTTACATTTTTGGTATTTGCCGTGAAATACAGAAACGTGGCGGTGATGTAAAAGGTTTTGATGCCGTGTTTGCCGGCAATGTTCCCCTTGGTGCAGGACTTTCATCTTCCGCCGCCCTTGAGAGCTGCTTTGCATTCGCGCTTAATGACCTTTTCAACAACAATAAGATCGACAAGTTTGAACTTGCAAAAATCGGTCAGAGCACAGAACATAACTATTGCGGTGTAAACTGCGGTATTATGGACCAGTTTGCATCAGTGTTCGGTCGCAAGGGGAATCTTATGCGCCTTGACTGCCGTTCCATGGAATATGAATATTTCCCCTTCAATCCGCAGGATTATAAGCTTGTCCTCGTGGATTCACGTGTTAAGCATGAACTAAAGGATTCCCCTTATAACAAACGTCGTGAATCTTGCGAACGCGTAGCCAAACGTCTCGGTATCGACACGCTTCGCGATGCCACAATGGAGGCTCTTGAAGAAATCAAGGGTGACATTACGGCTGAGGACTATTTCCGCGCAAAATTCGTGATTGAAGAGAAACAGCGCGTGCTGGATGTTTGCGATGCCCTCAATGCCGGCGATTATGAGACTGTAGGAAAGAAGATGTATGAGACTCATAACGGTCTTTCCAAGGATTATGAAGTTAGTTGCGAAGAGCTTGACTTCCTCAATGACGTTGCCAAGACTTTGGGCGTTACCGGTTCCCGCATCATGGGTGGCGGTTTCGGTGGCTGCACAATCAACCTTGTTAAAAATGAACTCCATGATGATTTCATCAAGATCGCGGTTGACAAGTTTAAAGAGAAATATGGTCACGAACCCAAGATCTACGATGTAGTGATCTCTGACGGTGCCAGAAAAATAGAGGAGTGATCATGAAAATCACTGTTAAGAAATTTCCTTCTCAGAAAGGGGAGATCACATGGTATGAGCTCACCAACGCGCAGGGCGCGTCGGTGGTGCTCTCCACCATGGGTGCCGGTATTGTGCAAGTGTGTGTCCCCGACAAGGATGGAAAGATTGAGAACGTTGCACTCAGCTATGCCGATGCCGCTGACTATATTGCCGACGGTCCCTGCCTCGGCAAATGTCCCGGACGTTATGCCAACCGTATCGCGAAAGGGCATCTTGAGGTTGACGGCAAAGAGTATCAACTTTCGATAAATAATGGTCCGAATGCACTGCACGGTGGTCCTGAAGGTTTCCAGAATCAGAATTGGGATGCGGAGGAATTGTCAGATGGCGTGCGGTTCACTTATCGTGCAAAGGATGGAGAGGAGTATTATCCGGGTAATCTGACAGTCGAGGCTACATATCACTGGGGCGACGATAATGTTCTTAAACTCAGTTTTCATGCGGAATCAGATGCAGATACCGTAATCAACATGACCAATCATGCTTATTGGAATCTTGACGGTGCAGATGCCGGATCTGTTTTTGATCATGAAATGAGAATCAAGGCTGCAAACTGGCTTCCGACGGATGAAACACAGATTCCCACAGGAGAGGTATCTCCGGTTTCCGACACACCGATGGATTTCACTGAACTGAAGAAAATCGGGAAGGATATCAAGGCTGAGTTTGAGGCTTTAAAGATAGGCAAGGGTTATGACCATTGCTGGGTTCTGGATGAATGGACTCCGGGCAGTATGGTTGAGGATGCAGTTTTGCTTAAGGCTGCAAAATCCGGAAGGATACTGTCTGTAAGCAGCGATCAGCCGGGAGTGCAGATTTATACCGGCAATTGGCTTGCCGGCTGTCCGGCAAATAATAGCAAACGCTCATACGAGGATTATGAAGGCGTTGCCATAGAGATGCAGGGTTTCCCTGATGCTCCGAATAAACCTGAATTTCCTTCTCAGCTCCTTAAGGTGGGAGAAAGCTATGACCGCGAGATAAAATTCGCTTTTTCAGTCGGATAACTTCTTACGATAGTGGGGGTGATGGGCAAGAAGTTCGGTGCGTAAGCGGGAACGGTCAAGATGAATATAGATTTCGGTCGTAGATATTGATTCATGCCCCAGCATTTCCTGGATTGCACGCAGGTTTGCTCCCCCTTCGAGCAGATGAGTGGCAAAAGAGTGTCGCAACGTATGTGGCGACACTTTTTTTATTATTCCCGCTTCCTTGGCAAGATCGCGGATTACGTAAAACACCATCACGCGACTCATCATCCCTCCTCTGCGATTAAGGAACAATATGTCGCGTGAATCAGGTTTTATGTTCAATCTTTCCCGTATAGGGAGATATTCCTTTATGAGCCTTATGGATTCGGGAGACAAGGGCACAAGACGCTGTTTGTTGCCTTTGCCAGTAATGACAAGATAACCGTCTTCAAGGTTTGTGCGGGAAAGTCGTAGCTCTACAAGTTCGGAGACGCGGATTCCACTGCCATAAAGTGTTTCTATTATCGCATGGTTGCGGGGGGATTCATCTTTACTTGGATCAAGGGCACCGATCATCGAGTCTATTTCTTCCACTGACAGGACATCCGGAAGGGTCCTGCCGAAACGGGGAGCTTCCAGGAGTTCACAAGGATCATGTTCAATATATCCTTCAAGACGAAGGAATTTGAAGAATGCGCGTATCCCGGACAGTATCCTTGCTTGTGATCTTGCCGATATTCCGATGTCATGCAGTGTGCAAAGGAACTGATGCAAAGTGTCGGTATCGGTGTCCGATATTGGGATATTTGAACTGTCAAGAAATTCAAAAAGGTGGGTTACGTCCGTATGATATCCTTCGAGGGTGTGTGTTGAGAGTCCGCGTTCAAGAAGCAAGAAATTCGCGAAATCCGTGAGTAACTTTTCCGAGGATTTGAATGGACGCATATTTAGCAGGTTGCCATGTGGTTTAAACAGCTTCTAAGTAAACAGCTTCTAAATGTACATTAGATAGGAAACTTTTTGCATTCCCGGACGGGATATTAAAATGACATTTCTTTTGCCTTTGATCATTATTCCTTCAGGCATTGCGTCAAAAAGTTTTTCGCACCATCCTTCGGGAAAATCTTTGAGTAATATTGTTTTCCCTTCCATGGATATAAATGCGGAAAGACTATCCAACGGTATGGAGTCTCTTCGGGATGCAATCATGTCGCATGATAAAGAGTCGGGCGGATTATCAACGATTCTTATCCGTGAGTTGGCTCCTTTCAGTGCAGCATGGAATG
>CAMYSW010000107.1:0-7970 GCA_947297425.1 uncultured Porphyromonadaceae bacterium | reverse complement strand
GTGGGGGCTTTTGTTGACCGTTTCGAACGGGATATGGCTGCATTTACGGGTGCGGAACGCGCTGTTGTGTGCGTAAGCGGCACAAATGCCCTTCACATGGGGCTTATGCTTGCCGGAGTGGAACGTGACGATGAGGTGCTGACGCAGTCGTTATCGTTTATTGCCACTTGTAATGCCATATCTTATTTAGGAGCTTATCCGGTTTTCATAGATGTGGATTATGACACGATGGGGCTTTCTCCAGTCGCGTTGCGTAGCTGGCTTGAAACAAACACGGAGAAAAGCGATGACGGCATACTATGTAACCGTAATACAAAACGCAGGATAAAGGCGGTTGTGCCTATGCACACGTTCGGGCATCCTTGCCGTATTGAAGAGATTGCCGATATCTGTAAGGAATATGGACTTGAACTCGTGGAGGATGCCGCCGAGAGTATAGGTTCATTTTATAAAGGGAAACACACCGGCACATTTGGGAAAGTGGGTGCCATAAGTTTCAACGGAAACAAGACGATAACAACCGGAGGAGGAGGAATGTTGCTCTTCAATGACGAGACGCTTGCCGATTATGCCAAACATCTTACCACACAGGCAAAAGTGCCTTCGCGCTGGGAGTTTATTCATGACCACATCGGTTATAATTACCGTATGCCTAATATAAACGCGGCACTCGGTTGCGCCCAACTCGAAGAAATATCCAGTTTCCTTGCTTCAAAGAGGGAGACGGCTGATGTGTATAAGGCTTTTTTTGAGTCTGAGCCTTGCGGAATCCGGTTCATGTCGGAACCTGAAAATTCAATATCGAATTATTGGTTAAACGCGGTGACTTTCCCTTCTCGTGAAGAACGTGACAGTTTCTTGGAATATAGCAACGATCATGGTGTCATGACGCGTCCGGTATGGGAACTGATGTGGAGATTGCCGATGTTTAAGGATTGTGAACGCGATGCTCAAGATAATACGATAAGGCTTGCTGACACTATAGTGAATCTTCCTTCTTCCGTAAAATTATGACATTATGCCTAAAGATTTGATATTGGTAGGTGGAGGCGGTCATTGCCGCTCTGTGATAGATGCCGCGGAAAGTGCCGGATATAAGATACGGGGGATTATTGATCTTCCGGAGTTTGTAGGCAGTGAAGTCTCGGGTTATCCGGTGATCGGTTCAGACGATGACATCCCCCATTTTGTGGACGATTGTGAATTTGTGGTCACGCTCGGTGCAATAGAGAACGCCGTGCCGAGACATAAACTTCACTGCCGCATAAAGGAGGCTGGAGGTAAGTTGGCGACTGTCGTGGCTTCAACAGCTTATTTGTCACCCCGTGCATCGGTGGGCGACGGCACGGTGCTGTTGCATCAGTCGGTAGTAAATTCCGCTGCAAAGGTGGGGGAAAGTGTGATTGTCAATACCGGCGCTATTGTGGAGCATGATGCCTGTGTCGGTGATCTGACACACATATCTACGGGTGCCAAAATCAATGGTGCCTGCCGTGTTGGTTCGCGTTGCTTTATCGGTAGCGGAGCCGTGATGGTGCAGGGGGTTGCGGCAGGCGATGACGTGTTTCTCGGAGCCGGATCACTGTTGGCTAAGGACGCCCCGGATGCCGGCACTTATGTAGGTTTCCCGGCAAGGAGGGTTAAAGGATAATTTAAGAATAAAACACTTACTTAATTACAGGATGATCAGGATTATTGCGGAGGCAGGGGTCAATCACAACGGGTCGCTTGATATGGCGATGCGGCTTGTTGATGCTGCTGCAGAAGCCGGTGTCGACTACGTTAAGTTTCAAACTTTCAAGGCTGAAAACCTTGTGACTAAAGATGCTCGCAAGGCGGAATATCAGGAACATAACACCGGTGATGTTACAGATTCCCAATTTTCTATGCTTAAACGGCTTGAACTCGGTAAAGCCGAGCATATCAAGCTTATGGATTATTGCAAAGAGAAAGGGATAAGGTTCCTTTCCACCGCTTTTGATCTTGAAAGTGTGGATTTTCTGCATGACCTCGGTATTGACCTGTGGAAGATTCCATCCGGTGAAATCACGAATTATCCATATCTTCGGAAGATAGCCGGATATAATGAGGAAGTCGTGATGTCTACCGGAATGTGTGAAGTTTCTGACGTCGCAGCGGCAATGAATGCTCTGGCTGAGAATGGTCAGGATCTTGCCAAGGTGACGCTCCTTCACTGCAACACCCAGTATCCCACACCTATGGCAGACGTGAATCTGCGGGCGATGCTCTCCTTGCGTGACTTCTCGGAGAAAGTGGGTTTCTCCGATCATACTGTCGGAATAGAAATTCCGGTTGCGGCTGCCGCTCTTGGCGCAACGGTGATTGAGAAGCATTTCACACTTTCCCGCGACCTTCCGGGACCCGATCACCTGGCATCGCTTGAACCTATGGAACTTAAGGCAATGGTCGCGGCGATAAGGAATGTAGAGACAGCTCTCGGTGACGGACGTAAGCGAGTGTCTCCTTCGGAGTCTGCGAATGTTGCAGTGGCTCGTAAAAGCATTGTCGCTTCCTGCAATATAAAGAGAGGAGAGGTGCTGACAGAAAACAATATGACGGCAAAGCGCCCCGGACATGGCATTTCACCGATGAGATGGCGGGAGGTCGAAGGCACCTGTGCAATCCGTGATTTCAATCCCGACGAAATGATTGAAATCGATGATATTCTCTAATATATAAACACCTTATTGAAATTGCGTAAGATTTGTGTCGTTACCGGAACCCGTGCCGAATATGGAATCCTCAGCGGATTAATGAAAAGGCTTAAGGATACAGATGGCGTGTGCCTTCAGATTGTTGCCACCAACATGCATCTGTCGGCTGCCTATGGCATGACTGTGAATGAAATTATAGAAGACGGTTTTGATGTTGATGTCAGGATTCCATTGCCGCTTGATGATGATTCCCATTGCGGCACTGTCAAGGCAATGAGTGTTGCCATGTCTGGATTCGCAGATGCCTTCTTCCGTTTGGCTCCCGATCTTGTGTTGATACTTGGGGACCGTTACGAGATATTGGCGGCGGCTTCCGCCGCTATGATATTCGGCATACCTGTGGCTCACCTTCACGGAGGGGAAATCACGGAAGGCGCTTATGACGATTCAATCAGGCATGCCATAACAAAACTTTCGACATTTCATTTTACTTCCACTGAGGAGTATCGCCGGAGGGTGATTCAGATGGGGGAAGAACCGGAGAGGGTATTCAATGCCGGAAGCCCTGCCGTGGATGCTATCACTCATTTTACGCCTATGACGAGGGTTGAATTGGAGAATAGCCTCGGTGTGTCTCTTGCCGAAGAATTTGTTGTCGTCACTTTTCATCCCGTCACCATGCAGCCTGGAGAGGCGTCGTTGCAGACAACGGCTTTGTTGGAAGCCTTGGAAACGGTTGTATTGAAAGATGCAGAGGAGGGTGTAGTGAGTGTCTTGTTTACTATGCCCAATTCAGACACGGAAGGCAGGGCGGTGGCAGCACTTGTCGGGGATTGGTGCGGGGAAAGTGTCGGACGAGCCATTGCAGTCAAGTCATTGGGACGGGACCGCTACTATTCCGCATTGGCGCATGCTGCAGCAGTTATTGGCAATTCATCGAGCGGAATAATAGAGGCTCCATCGTTCGGGATTCCGACTCTTGATATAGGTGACCGGCAGAAAGGGCGCACAAGGGGTAATACGGTCATTGGATGCGTTCCGGAGAGGGATGGCATCATTTCCGGTTTGGAGCGTGTTCTGTCGGCTGAGGTGAGAGAATTTTGTTATAATAATGGAAATAATCCTTATCATAAACCGGGCACGGTTGAGTTTATTCATGAAAAACTGTTGGGTCTGCCGTTACATCGGTGCATGACCAAAAGCTTCTACGATCTTGATCACTTTTTTATTGACAAGCTATGAGAAACCTCGATAAATTGATAGACCTTATTTCGGATGAGGCAAAGATCCGCCTTCCGAGAGAAATGTGGCAAGAACTGTTCTTTTATGCATCGGTCCGGTCACTTAAACGGCGCGAAGCCTTGATTGATGCCGGCGAGTATGATCCCGACGTTTATTTTGTTGCATCCGGTCTTATAAGGGGCACGTTTATGGATAAGACGTCAGAGCGTACGGCAGGTTTTGCGTTGCCGGGCACGTTGCTCATATCTTTCCATTGTTTTTACGAGCAGGACGCATCATATTATCGTTTTGAAGCGTGTGTGCCTTCGAAAGTGGTCAGGATTCCGTCAGCCGTGTTCAGAATGATGACAGAAAAGTATCACCAGTTCGCCCTTTGGGTAATGGAGGCGAATCAGAACCAGCTTTATCATGCAGAACTGAAAAACCGGCTTATATCCGGAGATGCCAAAGAGAGGTTGCGACAGCTGATCGAGGGTTGGCCGGAAATTATACTCAAAGTCTCTTCCAAGCACCTTGCTTCATATCTTGGTATAACCGAGGTGCATTTGAGCCGCATAAAAAGCGAGATATTAAAGGAGGGTAAAAAATGATTTGTTAACATGGGTTAACGTTTCAGGAATTTTATTGTAATAACTTTACAGCGAAAGCTTGATGTGCGCACATCAAAAACAGTTATTCATTAAATTCCAGAGACTATGAAAAGAATTAGCCTATTACTTGTGGCGTTGTCTGCCACATCTCTTGTGTCATTATCTCAGTCCATGCTGATGGAATTGCCCGGAAAGGTAATGTCGGAAACAGGCAGCCATTCCGAACACAATGAAGGAAGACTTGTCAGCACATTGTCGAAACGAGATAAAACCCGCGCGTCGGATCTTGACGTAACAGCCGTTACATATAATGAGCCGGCGAATCTTTTCACAATGGGTTACACCCCAAATTTAAGTTATTACAGCCATGTCATAAGACGCGGTGCGGCATATAGTGCCCAGACATGGAGAAACACCTCGGACGCACTTGAGGCGGAAGGTTATTCTTTTGTATGGACATATGATTCTCCTGAAGGTCCGGGACAAGGTGGGTTATTGTTAAATTCGAACACAAAAGATCTTACAGTGACATATCCCTTCAATAACGGCTGGTGGTGTGCCCCTGTGTTGTCTGCGAAAAAAATGGCTGAATTAACATATTCACCCTCTTTCAAATATAGATTCGGAGGTCCAAGTGTCATAATTTTCAATGAAGGCGCTTTGGATTTTGGCATGACAACTTATTCTGAGATGCTATATAGGGATGTTAACGGCAAAAGAACAACTACATTCGGATCTCTCAAGTATCTGCCCACGGCAAGCGACCCATATTCGGTTACGAAATGGACCCCGGTCTTCCCGGATAAGAAGGATTTGAAAATGAAAGGTTTCTATAATATTTTCCATAAACCGGATGCACCCTACGCAATAACCAAGATCTGGGGATGGATAGAATATACAGCATTAAAGGAGACAAAACTGACAATGACCCTTTATAAACTTGATGAGAAGGGTGAACCTACAGATGAGGTCATTGCTGTTGGAGAGAATATAATAAAGGCAGGGACGGATAAATCAATATTGTTCAATCTCAAACGCCCCGGAAGGGATGGCGACATGTCTCCAATAACCATAGATTGCGGTTTTATAGCCGTTTTGGAGGGATTTTCCACAGAGGGAGCTTTCTCTAAATTGCAGCCGATATTAGGATCCGGCACTGTATGGGAAGGTGGAGATGAATGCCCTTGGGCATATAACTGCGGTGTAATGTTGTCTTGGAATGAAGGTGGTGCTGAAAAACAGGGATATTTCCATGACAGTAAGATATATGACGAAGGCAGGGGGAGCACAAAGAAACTTTGTGCATGTGATTTCTTATGGATGGTTGATGGGGATTTTGCCTGGATTTTTGAGAAATCCGGTATCTCGGAATTGACAATACCGTTGACAGGAGGTTCGGAGAACCTTACGTTCAACACATATTATCCATTGAATGACACCAATGTGACGATTACGAAAGATGCAGAATGGCTTGATTTCTCAGTTTCAGCAGCATCTGAAGTTGCATCTGATAATGGACTAAAAGTGACTGCATCCCCGTCAGATGAAGCCCGCGAGGGGTATATCACCATCTCCGGACCTGCCATGAATTATGTTTTGAAGGTTAAGCAGACGGATTCATCCGCAGTGGAGAGTATTTCCGTAGATGACATGATAATTGCCACGGAGTATATGGATATTGCAGGAAGGATGCTTGATTCTGCTCCATCGAAAGGAGTCTTCATAAAGGTAGACATTTATTCAAATGGAGAACGGAAAGTGTCGAAATGTATTAATTAAGTGGTAATTAAATAGTTATTTAGTTGATATAGAGGCGGTATCATGAATTTTAATGATATCGCCTCTTGAATTTTATTTGTTTTTTTAATTTGTTATTTTAGGTTAATTTTAGCTGTCAGAATTAATGAAAATAGGGAAATTATTATGTAATAGTTAATTTCTTTATGCATTTTTTTGGAATATCATTTATTTTACTAACTTTGCATATAAATATTATTTTCTTTGTATAAAAGCGTAAGAGATTTTTTAGATCTCGTATCCTTTAGTAATTGACACGCTACATGAATTTGATGGCGTGTTTAAGAAGTAGGGACAAATTTATATCAGGAAGTAATCTTTTAAATATTTTTTAAACAATTAAACAACAACAGCTTATGCAGAAAAGCAAACTTCTGATGTGCATAATGCTTGTAGCAGCGATTTTTTGCTCAGGCACAGCACAAGGAGCAGGCGCAGGCACCCCGAAGAAGGGAGTGATTCGCGTGAAGCTGCAACCTGAAATGGCTCTGAAGGTGGGACATGCCCCCCTGATGCAGTCGAAAGGAGCAGTGACTACGGGTATCACACCTTTTGACAGGGCGGCACGCGATGTGAAAGCGGTCAGTATTCGTCCGATGCTTCCGTATGTGGAGAAATTCGCAAAACAGAGAGCGAAATACGGACTTGACCGCTGGTATGTGATAAATTTTGATGAGACGGTTTCCCCCGAGGAAGCACGGAAGATTTTCGCGACAACCGCAGGTGTCGAGCGTTCCGAGCTCGTTACTCCGATGTCGCTGCAGGAAGGTGCGAAAGGCTTCCGCAAACTTGATCGTTCCCAAGTGGTTAAAGCTGCAGGGGCGATGCCCTTCAATGATCCATACCTGCCTAAACAGTGGCATTACCAGAACTTCGGTGATATCCCCTACAGTGTGGCGGGTGCGGATATTAACTTGTTCAATGCTTGGAAAACCACGACCGGAAGCAAGGACGTGCTCGTGGCGATAATTGACGGCGGTGTGGATTATACTCACGAAGATCTTGCCGCCAATATTTATGTTAATGAAGCCGAGCTTAATGGCAAGGATGGCGTGGACGATGACGGCAACGGTTATCCTGATGATATTTACGGGTGGAACTTCTGTACCAACGAAGCCAAGATATATCCTCATTCCCACGGTACTCACGTTGCCGGAACTGTTGCCGCAGTCAACAATAACGGTATCGGTGTAGCCGGTGTGGCAGGTGGTGACGGAACTCCGGGGTCCGGTGTGAAAATAATCTCCTGCCAGGTGTTCGATTCCCGTTCCGGTACTGCAGAAGGAGATTTCGCAGCTGCTATCGTATATGCTGCTGAAAAAGGTGCTACCATAGCTCAATGTTCATGGGGTTGGCCCGGCGACGGTTATTATGAGCAGGCTGTGCTTGATGCAATTGATTATTTCACAGCTGAGGCGCGATCCGATAACATGAAAGGCGGACTCTGTATCTTCGCTATGGGTAATGAAGGAAAGACCGGTAACTACTACCCCGGTTGTTATGAAAAGGTTATCGGAGTTGCGGCAATGACTTCCGAGTTGACGCCGGCTTCGTATTCCTGTAACGGTCCCGGTACGGACATCGTGGCTCCGGGTGGTCTTCTGGACTATGGTGAGGCACAAGGTGTGCTTTCAACACTTCCCGGCAATGAATACGGTTACAATGA